>NZ_JBSHAP010000023.1:0-88466 GCF_053611565.1 Kitasatospora sp. NPDC054795 | reverse complement strand
GGTGCGAAGTGGCGAGTACAGGAACGGACGGGACGGCCAGACCTATGGTCAGAATGGCTGCCGCACACGAGAAAATTTTACGCATGAGCATTCTTCCAAGTGTTCGTCTGAACATAACACCGGAATTAATACACCAGAGCTGCCCGGCCCAACAAATCGAGTCCGAGACCTGCGGTTGCCGGCTGGGCGAGTTCTATTCGCTTGTTTGATCTAATTGTCTGCGGATATTGCGCATTGCTTTCGATTCCGGAGTGCGCGTCGACTCGGAAAGTTCAATGGCGCGTCGGAGTGTCGTGCGGGCAGCGTCCATCTGACCGGTTCGCAGCTGCAAATCGGCCAATGCCTCACAGGCATGGGCCTCCTCCTCGGGTGCCTCGATCTGCCGGGCGAGAGCGACGGCCTGGCTGAGATGGTCGAGTGCCTCCGACGTCCGGTCGAGTGCGCGCTCGGCTCGGCCCGATCCGCGCAGCGCGCCGGCCTCCTCCCGCTGGGCGCCGATCGATCGGGCGAGTTCGAGTGCGCGCGAGTTCTGGTCGAGGGCGGCGTCGAACTGTCCTGTCTCCAGATGTACGGCGCCCAGCCCGTTCATGGCGTCGGCCTCGGCCCGTCGGTTTCCCGTCTGGCGGAAGGTTCGGAGCGCCGCCCGGTAGAGATCTGCGGCTCGGTCGGCTTCGGCGGGGAGCCGCAGGGACGCCGCGAGGTTCACGTGGATGGCGGCGAGATCGTTCGGCGGCAGGATGGTTTCCCCGATTGCCAGGATTTGCTCGAATGCGTCGCGCGCAGCAGTCGGGTTTTGACTGCTGAGATGTATTCCGCCGAGATTGCCGAGAATCTGCAGACTGAGTCGTGCAGCACCGAGGGTCTTGGCGAGGGGGAGGGCTTCGGAGAAGGCGTCGAGCGCTGCCTGGCTGTCGCCGAGGTGCAGGAGGATGGTGCCGAGGTTGTTCAGGCAGCGGGCCGTGTTCCACTCGTCCCCCGATTGCCGGTGAATCTCGACGACCTCGCGCTGCGTCGCCAGCGAAGCCGACAGATCGCTCTGGCTCCACCGGATCTGGGCGAGTCTCTCCAGCGCCGCTGCGGTGCACTCGGCGCTGCCTGCCACTCGCGCGATCGCGAGGGCGCGCTCCGAGGACCGCCGGGCGAGGGTGTACCGGGCGGTGCGGATCCGGATCGAGGCCAGGGCCAGGAGGGCGTGGCTCTCGGCCAGCTCCTCGCCGCGGCCGTGCCAGTGGTGTGCCGAGGCCCGGTGCATCTCGTCGGCCTCGCGCCACAGCCCCTCGGTTTCGAGGTGGTCGGCGAGGACGTGGGCGAGCCAGGCCGCCTCCTCGGTCAGGCCGGTGGCCCGGGCGTGGGCCTCCACGGCGACCAGGCCGGGGAGTTCCACCCCCAGCCAGGCCCTGACGGCCGTGTCGTCGGGCCAGTCGAGCCCGTCCACCAGCGCGTCCACGGGGGCGGGGTGTGGGGCTTGGGGGAGGGTCAGCCGGAATCGCCGGGGATTGAGCGTGCGGTCGGCTCGATCGGCTGCCCGCAGCGCGAACCCGATGAGTCGTCGCACCGCCTGCTGCCGTTCCTCGGCCGTGACGAGATCGACGGCGAACTCGCGCAGGAGGTCGTGCAGCACGTACCGTTCCGGCGAGTTCTCCTGGAGCATGTGCAGGTCGTGCAGGCTCTCCAGGATCCGGTCGGTCTCCCGCAGGGGGCGTCCGATCAGGGCGGCGGCGGTGTCGGGGCCGAGGTCGGGGCCGGGGTGCAGGCCGAGCCGGCGGAACGCCTCCTGCTGGGTGCGGGAGAGTGAGCGGTACGACACGTCGAAGGCCAGGGCCACGCTTTCGAGCCCGTGGCGGAGCTCGTTGAGCCGGCCGCTGCGGCGGGACAGCCGCCGCACGAAGTGTTCCAGGGACCAGGTGGGGTGGGCCTTGAACCGGCTCGCCGCCAGGTCGACGGCGAGCGGGAGCCCGCCGCACCGCTCGACGAGCGCATCGACCTCGGCGGGATCGCCGGTCCGTTCCTTGCCGGCCAGTGCGACGAAGAGTCCGGCCGCGTCCTCGGGCGACATGGGGTCGAGGTAGAGCGGACTGCAGGGGAGTTCGGCGAGCCGGTGACGGCTGGTGACGAGGATGCAGGAGGCGGGATTGCCCGGGAGCAGGGGGCGGACCTGTCCGGGCCCTCGGGCGTCGTCGAGCACGACCACGGCCCGGCGCTCGGCGAGGAGTCCGCGGCACCGGGAGGCCAGCTCGTCCCGGTCGGTGGGGATCGAGGCGGCCGGGACCCCGAACTGTCTGAGCAGCAAGGTCGCCACCGCCTCGGTGTCCAGCGGCTGTTGGGCGCCGCCGTTGGCGCGGAGGTCGACGTAGTACCGGCCGTCCGGGAAGCGGTCCCGGAGGAGGTGCGCGGCGGTGACGACGAGGCTGGTCTTCCCGGTGCCGGCCATGCCGGAGACCGCGCGGATGCAGCCGCCCGCGCTGTCCGGCGAGCCGCTCGTGGGCGCCGACAGCAGGTGCCGGAGTTCCGCGTCGCGGCCCACCATCCGGTGCCGCACGGGGAGGTAGTTGCTGCGCGCGGGGCCGTGCTCGGCGGCGATGGGCGGAGCGACGGGGCGCCCCGGGCGGGTCAGGATCTCGCCGATCGGGGCGCGGCGGAGGATGCGCTGCTGTAGTGCCCTGAGCTGTTCGCCGGGTTCGGCGCCCAGGTACTCCAGCAGTTCCCGCCGGGTCCGCCGGAACACGTCCAGCGCCTCGGCGAACCTGTCGCAGCCGTAGAGCGCGGTGATCAGGTGGCCCGCCACCCGTTCGTCGGTCGGTCGCTGTTCCGCCAACGCGGCCAGTTCGGGGACGAGTTCGGCGAAGTGCCCGAGTCTGAGCTCGACCTCGCAGCGGGTCAGCATGGTGGCGAGCCACTGGTCGCGCATGGTGCTTCTGGTGGCCCGGGCCCACTCGCCGGGCAGACCGGCGAGGGGCTCGCCCCGCCAGGTGTCGTCGGCGCGCCGTAGGAGTTCGAGCGCCTGGCGGTCGTTGCCCGCGTCGGCGAGCGCTCGGGCGCGTCGCCCGAGCCGGACGTACCGGGGCCAGTCGACCCGGTTCGGATCGGTGTCCAGGGCGTAGGCGTGCGACTTGCGGTTGATCACCGCGGGCGGCGCGCCGTCGTCGGCGTGCTGTGCCTTCCGGAGCGCGGAGCGCAGCCGGGAGACGTAGGAGTGCACGGCCTCCCGGGCTTTGGCCGGGGGCTCGTCGCCCCAGAGCCGGGTGATCAGGGTGTCCAGCGGTACCGGTCGGCCGACGTCGAGCGCGAGTGCCGCGGCGAGACAGCGCAGCTTGTTGGTCCCGAGCGCCACGGGCTCTCCGTGGACGGACAGTTCGACTGCTCCGAGCACATGGAACTCCACGGTACCCCCGCCGGTCGGTCCCCATCCGTCGCCTCGGAGAGCATGGCATGTGTGCGGCCGGTCGGCCATAGCACGTACCGGCCTCGGGGCGGTTCGGCTTCGGCATGTTCTCCGGCTTTCCGCCTGCTGTGTGGTATTCGCCCCGGGGTCGCCGTCGCTCGGGCCTGGCGTCGCTCGGGCCTGGCGTCGCATCAGGGCCGGTCTCCCGCAGGCGGTTCGGCGGCGGGCACGAAGGCCTCGTACCGTCCGGCGACACTCAGGATGTCGGCCAGGAGGGCCTCCCCCTGCTTCGGCGTCCTGAACTCCTCCGCCGGCTCCTGCTGTCGCCGGTGGTTCTTCTCCAGGTCCGACGCGGCTTGTTCCACGCACCGGGCCGTCGAGTACGCGTCGGTCGCCGAGGACGCGTCGGCCGCCGAGGTCGCGGACGAGGTCGTGGGCGATCAGGGCGTGCCGGAGGACGGGGAACCGTCCGAGGCGAGGGGTGGTGGGCCCGCCGGGCACGGTGCCTCGGCGGGCCGCGTCGCACGTCGGTGGATCACACCGCGGGCGCCCCGGTCTCCTTCAGCGTGCCGTCGGCCAGCCGGAGCCAGCGGTTCACCCCGATCTCGGCGAGGAAGCGCTCGTCGTGACTGACCACCAGGAAGGCGCCCTGGTAGGAGTTCAGGGCGCTCTCCAGCTGGCCGGCGCTGACCAGGTCGAGGTTGTTGGTCGGCTCGTCGAGCAGCAGCAGGTGCGGGGCCGGTTCCGCGCACAGCACGCAGGCCAGGGTGGCGCGCAGCCGCTCGCCGCCGGAGAGCACCCCGACCGGCAGGTGGGCCCGGGCCCCGCGGAAGAGGAAGCGGGCGAGCAGGTTCATCCGCTCCGTCTCGGGCCGCTCGGGGGCGAACGCGGCGAAGTTCTCCGCCACGGTGAGGTCGAGGTCCAGCAGGTCCAGGCGCTGCGAGAGGTAGGCGATCCGTCCGTCGTTGCGCTTGATCTCCCCGCTGTCCTGGGCGAGTTCGCCGGTGACCAGGCGCAGCAGGGTGCTCTTCCCGGCGCCGTTGGGCCCGGTCAGCGCGATGCGCTCGGGGCCGCGGACGCTCAGGTCGACGCCGCCCTCGGCGAACACCGGCCGGCCGGCGTGGCGGACCTGCAGGCCCTCGCCGAGGAAGAGGTTGCGCCCGGCGGGCACCTGGGTGTCGGGCAGTTCCAGGGAGAGGCGCTGCTCCTCGCGCAGGGCGCGCCCGGCCTCGTCGAGCCGGGCCTTGGCCTCGCCGACCCGGGCCGCGTGCATCTGGCCGGCCCGGCCCGCGGACTCCTGGGCGCCGCGCTTCATGTTCCCGGCGAAGATGCGGGGCAGTCCGGCGTTCTTGAGGTTGCGGGCGGCGTTGCTCTGGCGGCGCTCGGCGCGTTCGCGGGCCTGCTGCATCTCCCGCTTCTCGCGCTTCAGCTCCTGTTCGGCGTTGCGGACGTTCTTCTCGGCGACCTCCTGCTCGGCCCGGACGGCCTCCTCGTACGCGGTGAAGTTCCCGCCGTAGAAGCGCAGTTCGCTGTTGCCGAGTTCGGCGATGTGCTGCATCCGGTCGAGCAGCGCGCGGTCGTGGCTGACCAGCAGCAGGCAGCCGTTGAAGTCCTCCAGCACGTCGTAGAGCTTGTGCCGGGCGTGCGCGTCGAGGTTGTTGGTCGGTTCGTCGAGCAGCAGCACGTCGGGGCGCTTGAGCAGTTGGGCGGCGAGGCCGAGGGAGGCGATCTGGCCGCCGCTGAGCGTGCTCAGGCTGCGGTCCGGGGTGAGGTCGGCCAGGCCGAGACGGTCGAGCTGGGCGCGGGTGCGCTCCTCGATGTCCCAGTCGTCGCCGATGGTGGTGAAGTGCCGCTCGTCGACGTCCCCGGATTCCACGGCGTCGATGGCCCGGATGATCCGGGCGATGTCGAGCACCTCGGCGACGGTGAGGCCGGAGGTCAGGGGCAGGCTCTGGCGGAGGTACCCGAGGCGTCCGGTGGACGTCACCGAGCCGGTGGCGGGCTTGAGTTCGCCGGCGATCAGCTTGAGCAGGGTGCTCTTGCCGGAGCCGTTGGGGGCGACCAGGCCGGTCCGGCCGGCGGGCACGGTGAAGGACAGGTCGTGGAAGACCGGGGTGTCGTCGGGCCAGGCGAAGGAGACGTTGGAGCAGACGACGGCAGCGTCGGACATGGGGATGACCTCGAAGGGAATGAGGGCAGGAAGACGGACCTCTGCCCTGGGCAGACGTGCGGAAGATGGGTACGACGAAGCCGACCACCTCGGCGGCGCTCCTGAAGCACCGGCCGGTGGCCGTCAGATCCGGGTCTCACCCGGAGATGTCGTCGTCACCCGCCACGTCTGCCACTCCTCGATCACACGACTGCAGGTCACGGCCACTGTAGCAGGAGCCGCCGGCCGGCCGGATGGCCGGACGGGTGCGCCCCCGGTGGGTGTCGACCGGCAACTGCCCTTCGCGGCAGCGGCCTTCGCCCCGGCCGGGGCATGCCGAAGGGGCCGGCAGCCGGTGCTGTCGGCCCCGTCGGTGCGGGGTCACTCGACCCGCAGGGGTCCCGCACGCCGCGGGGATCGTCAGGCCTGCTTGACCGTGATGCGCCCGTTGCCGGTGCTCAGGGCGAGCCGGTACCGGCCGGACGGGTCGTCGGAGACCCCGATGTCCTGGTGGCCGTTGTCGCTCTTCGCGGACACCTTGTACGCGGCGGCCGGCACGAGCAGGGTGATGGCGCCGTTGGAGGTCGACGCGGAGACGTCCTGCGGCCTGGTCGAGGTGATGTCGATCGCGCCGTTGTGGGTCTCGGCCCGGATGCGGTCGCCGTTCAGTCCGCGCCCGGTGATGGCGCCGTTGGTGGTCGTCACCTCGGTGCTGCCGTTCACCCCGTCAAGGTCGACCGCCCCGGAGTGGGTGGAGACCTGCACGGCGCCCACCCGGGAGAGGCTGACCGCGCCGGAGGAGGTCCGGCCGCTGACCGGCAGCCCCGCGGGGACGTCGACGGTGTAGGTGACCGAGCAGTACTGGCCGCAGCCGCCGAGCACCAGCACGCCGTTCTCGACCCGACTGGTCGCGCCCGGCTTGTCGTTCTTGTAGCTGACCGACCGGTGCACGGAGACCTTGTCGAGGCCGTCCTTGCCGCGCAGGGTCACGCCGCCGGAGGTGGTGTCGAGCTTCACCGCGGTGATCGTCCCGCTCACCGCGGCGTCGTCGTCGAAGTTGCTGTCGGGAGCCAACCCGCAGGCACTGAGACCGCCCACGGCGGCCGCGAGGACGACGAAGGACGCGAGGCGGCCGGACTGTTGGCGCATGTCATTCCCCAGATCTGGAGGGCTTTCCCGAACGGGCCCCGTCGCGGGGCGGACCCGACGACGCTATCCCGGTGCGAATGTCATCGGCCATGGGGCTAACCCCCCTCTCCAGATGGGGAGTTACCCCACATTGGGGACGCCGGGCGGCTGCGGATCGCCGGAGAACCGGCGCAGGGCGACGCCTGGTGGGAGCGGCGTCCGAAGCAAGTGCGACGTTCGAAGGAAGAGAAGAGGCCCTCGGAAGCGGCGGCGTGATCGCGGTCCCGGCGGGTGGTGCGACACGCCCTGTGCGCGACCTTCGGGCGGAGGGGCGCCGGATCGACGGGGGAGCGATCCGGCGCCCGGCTCGGCGCCGGGGGCCGCGGCCTCGCCGCATCACCCGGTACGGGCCGACCGGGGCCGCGCCATCAGGGGCGTGCCGATCTGTCGACCTGTCAGAAGAATTCTACGGACAACGACTTGACCTGTCCATGGGGAGTCCGGGGCGCCGGGCGAAGGTCACGCCCCGCGGGTGATGATCTCCTTCACGCCTTCCATGACGGCCTTGCCGGTCCGCCACTTCCGGAGGTGGCGGTCCGCTGCCAATTCCTCGACGGTCGAGGTCAGCCAGGCGTCGTCACCGAGCCGTTCGACGTGGCCGAGGCCGACGATGTCCCCCAGCAGTTGCCGCAGCACCGTGAGCTCGGGCGCCGGGTACCACCACCCGTGGTGGACGAACCGGGGCCGCCACAGGTCGTAGGGGTGCCGGACCATGGCGCTGAGGCAGGAGCCGTGGGCGCCGATCGCGCCGTCGTACGCGTTCAGGAGGCCGCCGACCGGTGTGCTGGGGAACCGGCCGCGGGTGAAACCGAGTTGCAGGCTCATCAGGCGGTCCCACGGCACCAGGAACGGATCCCGCCCGGCGACGCGGTGCTCGAAACCCCCGGGGAGGACGGCGAGGTGCGCCGTGCTCTCGTGGTCGCCGATGAACCAGCCGCCGTCGATCCGCACCAGGGGCCCGAGGCTGACGGGCGGTGCTTCGGCGCGGGAGGCAGCGGAGGAATCGGGGGTGTCGGAGGAATCGGGGGTGTCGGAGGCGGTCGACCGGTCCGCGGCGGTGGGGTGGTTGGCGTTCACGGCTCTCCTCAGGGCATGCGGTGCTGCGCACCGACCAGTCTTCCCGGCGCCACCCCTCGGGTCACCATACCGGCCGGCAGGGGCCGTTGAGCGGGAGGACGCGAAAGCCGCCCTTCCGGCACCGGGGTTACTCGGCCTCGGACCCGGCCCCGACGCCGGCGCCGGAGTTCGACTCGGCGCCCGCCGGGACGGCCTCCAGCGCGGTCATCCGCGGGAGCAGGAGCAGCACCGCGACCAGCAGGACGAGCAGCAGGCCGCCGCCGATCAGCAGCGGGGTGCGGATGCCGACGGCGGAGGCGATCCAGCCGCTGAGGGCGGCGCCGGCCATGATGCCGAGGCGGCTCAGCAGCATGTAGCAGCTGTTGACCCGGCCGAGCAGCTCCTTCGGCACGGCCTGCTGGCGCAGCGAGATCGCCTGGATGTTCCAGGTGACGATCCCGAAGCCGACCACGCCGTACAGTGCGGCCACTTCGGCCACCGAGGTGCTCAGGCCCATCAGGATCAGCGAGACGCCCATCAGCAGGAAGGCGAGGGCGATCCGGGTGCCCCGGCCGAGCAGCCGGCTGAGCCGGCCGGCCAGCGTGCTCGCGGCGGTGCCGCCGATGGCGCCGGCCGCGAGCACGATGCCGTAGGCGGCGGCGGGTGCGTGGATGACCCTGGTGACCATCAGGACCATCATGGTGGTGCCCATGAAGCAGGCGAGCGCGCCGAGGGTGGAGAGCACGGCGAGCATCCGCACGTCGCGGTGGTGGAACAGCCAGTCGACGCCCTCGCGGATCTCGGTGAGCACCGGGCGGCGGTCGGCCCGGGTGCGCGGCGCGGTGGAGCGGCCGGTGGCGGCGACCAGGACGGCGGCGAGCGCGAAGGACACGCCGTCCACCGTGAAGGGGGCGGCGGCGGCCACGGCGAACAGCGCCGAGCCGAGCAGCGGGCCGATCAGGTTGCCGCCGACGAGCATGTTGGCCTGCATCCGGCCGTTGGCGGCGTCGAGCTGGTCGGGGCGGACCAGCTCGGGGACGGCCGAGGTGGCGGCGTTGGAGAAGACTGTCTCGCCGCAGCCGAGCAGGAAGGCCAGTGCGGCGAGCGCGACCAGCGGCGGGTCGGCGACGAAGATCCAGCAGGCGAAGCCCAGGACGACGGCGGCGCGCGCCGCGTCGATCGTCCACATCAGCCGTCGCCGGTCGGCCCGGTCGGCGAGCACGCCGCCGTACAGGGACATCAGCAGGAAGGGCAGGGACGCGGCGACGGAGACTACGGAGACCGCGCCGGGGGAGTCGGAGACGGCCACCGCCAGCAGCGGCAGGGCGGAGTCCCGCATGCCGTCGCCGACCGAGGATATCGCCGACGCGGACCACAGCAGATGGAACTTCCGGCCCAGTTGAGGACGGCTTTTCGAGGGCTTCGCGGCCAGGTCGGCTGAGGTCACCGACGCAGTATGTCATGTCCGCGGAGGGCCGTTCGGGCGGTTTCCGAACTGCCTGAGGTGTCCCGAACTGTCCGTGTCGGGAGGGGTGTCGGGCTCATCCACCGGTGTCCGGAGTGTCCGGTGGGCCGCAGTGGATCCGGCCGGGTCCCGGTCGCGTCCGCCCCGCCCCGCCCCGCCCCGACCCGCCCGCCCGCCCGCCCGGCCGGGGCGGGCGGGCGGCGGAGCGGGTCAGGCGAACGCGAAGCCGGAAGCGAACGCGACGCGAGCGCCCGCGCGCCCCCGGTCGCGCCCGGGGTCAGTGCTTCGGCACGGCGTCCGCGGACTCCGGCAGCGGGTAGGCGCCGGGGTCGACCGGGCCCGGGAGGTCGGTCGCCGGGCGGCCGGGCGCGGTCGGGTCCGGCAGCGACGGCTGGGCCGGCGGGGCCGGGACCTGGCTGAACGGGATGCCGGGCGGCGACTGGACCGGGCTGGTCCGGCCGAGGGGCGGGGCGCCGCGGCCCTGGACGGCGCAGCCCGCCAGGCCCTCCAGGCCGTCCGGGCTCTGGACGGCCGGCTGGTTGCCGGTGAAGCAGTTGCCCGGGTCGACGGAGGCGAGCACCAGGTCGGTGCCGTTGCCGGTGGCCCGATTGTCCTCGACGCGGTTGCCGCTCGCCGGGTGCCCGGGCGGGTCGGTGACGAGGATCCCGGCCGCGCGGTTGCCCCGGACCAGGTTGCGCCGCACCTGGTTGACGGTGCCGCCGCCGATCCCGATGCCGATGCCGTAGGCGCCGTCGGCCTGTTGGGGGGTGTCGGTGGCGTTGTTGTCGGTGACGACGTTGCCCGCGAGCACCGCGCCGTGCTGCGGGGCGAGGGCTTCGAGGTCGTTGGAGTTGAGGGTGACGCCGACCCGGTTGCCGCGGACCAGGTTGCCGACGACGGTGAGGTTGTCGGAGGCGTTGGTGATCTCGATGCCGACGGCGTTGCGCTCGACGGTGTTGCCCCGCACCAGGGTGTCGCAGGGCTTGCACTGGCCGACGTAGATGCCGGAGTCGGCGCCCCCGGAGGCGTACGAGTCCTCGATGACTCCGCCGCGGGCGTCGAAGGCGTAGATGCCGTACAGGCCGTTGTTGTACGCGGTGACGTTGCTGGCGCGGAAGCCCTGGACGGGCGGGAAGCGGACGGTGTCCAGCGGGTCGTAGGCGGAGCCGCCGGCACCGTGCTGCTGCAGCTTCTCGTCGGTGACGCCGGTGAACAGCACGCCGTTGGCGAGGTAGCCGTGGACGGTGAGGTTCTCCACCACCGAGCCGGGGCCGGAGACGGTGATGCCGTTGACCAACCGCAGCCCGCCGTCCAGGACCACGGTGTTGCGGTCGGTGCCGCGCAGCACGATCTTGGGCTTGGTGAGGCGCACGCTCTCCCGGTAGGTGCCCGGGTCGACCAGCACGGTGTCCCCCTCGCGGGCCACGTCGACGGCCTGCTGGACGGTCGGGAAGTGCTGCGGGACCCGGATGACCGTGCCGTCCGGGTGCTTGGCGTCGGAGGAGGTCGAGCCGCCCGAGGAACATCCGGCGAGGGCGAGGACGGCGGCGGCGAGCAGCGCGGGCAGACGCCTGACGGTTCGGGTCCCGCGTGAGGGTGTTGCGGTCGGGCCGGGGTGACGGGAGGTCAAAAGTTGCATACGGCGTGTTCTATCGTCTCCAATGTCGCCCATGCATGCCGAAGCCGGAAAGGCGCAGGACCGGACACCGACCGTCAGGACCGGTGTGGGCCGGAGGGCCCTGATCACGGGCGGGGCGGTGGCGGCCGCCGGACTCGGTGCCGGGGCCGCGGCGTTGGCCCTGGGCGGCGGCGACGGCCGGGCGGACCCCGGCCGTCCGGCGGCGGCGCCGGAGCCGTCCGTTGTGCCCTTCCACGGCGAACGGCAGGCCGGGGTGACGGCCCCGCAGCAGCCGGCCACCCAACTGCTGGCCCTCGACCTGGCGCCCGCCGCGACCTCGGACGGGCGGGCCGCCCTGCGCGGCCTGCTCGGCGGGCTGACCCGGGTGCTGGCCGAGGCGGCGGGCGCCCGCCCGGCGGACGCGCGGCTGCGGGACGGCCGGCCGGCCGGGCTCAGCAGCCTGGTGGGGGTCGGGCCGGGCCTCGCCGCCCGGTTGGGGCTGAACGTTCCGCCGGCCCTGCTGACCGAGCTGCCCGCCTTCCCCGGGGACCGGCTCGACCCGGCGCGCGGCGGCGGCGACCTGGTGGTCCAGCTGTGCGCGGTGGACCGCTGGCCGCTGTCCGTGGTCGCCGAGCAGGTGGGCGAGGCGGCCCGGGCGGCCGGTGCGACGGTGCGCTGGACGCAGTCCGGATTCCTGGCCCGGACGACCGGGGGCGCCACCCCGCGCAACCTGTTCGGCTTCAAGGACGGCACGGCGAACCCGGACGGTACGGACAGCGGGCAGTGGGTCTGGGGGCCGCCGGGACCGTACGAGCACGGGACGGCGCTGGTCTACCGCCGGATCCGGATGGACACCGCCGCCTTCGCCGCCCTCCCCGGGGACCGCCAGGAGCAGGTGATGGGCCGCCGGGCCGGCGACGGCGCCCCGCTCACCGGCACGGCGGAGCACGACGAGCCGGACATCTACACCAAGAACCCGGACGGCTCGTACGTCATCCCGGCCACCGCGCACGTCCGCCTCTCCAGCCCCCGGCTGGACGGCGGCGCCCGGATGCTGCGGCGCGGCTACAGCTACGACGACGGCCCGGGCGACCGCGGCCTGCTGTTCTGCGCCTTCATGCGCGACCCGGCCCAGTTCACCCGGGTCCAGAACCGGCTGGCCGCCCGCGACGCCCTCAACGCCTTCGTCGAGCACACGGCCTCGGCGGTGGCCTACGTGCTGCCGGGCGCGCCCGAGGGAGGGACGCTGGGGGAGGGGCTGTTCGGATGAGCCGTTCGGGTGAACGGTGCGGAGGAACAGCCGCTGTCCGGCGGGAACACGAGCACCGGCGCAGTGGCGCCGAGTGCGTCGAGGGGCGCCGGGAGCGGTGGCCGAGCGCGTTGCCCGACTGTTGACGCCGAGCGGGGCGCCGACCGCGCTCCCGGGCGCGGCTACCAGTCCACCGGGAGGCGGGCCGGGCTCCGGGTGGTGCCGCCGAGCTGCCAGGCGAGGTCCGCGACCGGGGCGGTGAGGCGCAGGCCGGGCAGCGCGGTGGCGAGGCGGTGCAGGGACTCGCGCATCTCCAGCCGGACCCGCCAGGCGCCGATGCAGTAGTGCGGTCCGGCGCTGAAGGCGAGGGTGGGGGCGGCGAGCGGGAGGCCGAGGTCGGCGTCGAGGCCCTCGGGGTGGACGGCCGGGTCGCGGTTGGCGCTGCCGAGGCTGACGGCGACGACCGAGCCGGCCGGGATGGTGACGTCACCGACCTCGATCGGCGCGGTGGTCCGGCGGATGGTGGCCTCGTCGTCGCCGAGCGGGATGTAGTGCAGCAGGCGTTCGGCGGTGCGTTCGGCGATGCCCGGGTCGGCGAGGCGCGGCCAGTGCTCGGGGCGTTCGCCGAGCACGTAGACCAGGGCGTTGGCGAGGGCACCGGCGACGCTCTCGTTGCCGCTGGCGGTGAGCCCGGCGACCAGGAAGACGAGGGACTCCTCGGGGACGCCGCCGTCCTGGTCCGCGGCCCGGACCAGCCGGCTGACCAGGTCGTCACCGGGCTCGCGGCGCCGGCGGGCGACCAACTCGCCCATGAAGGAGCCGAATTCGGCGAGGGTGTCGTCGTGGCCGGTCTCGGTGCCGCGTGGGTCCTCGCCCTGGTCCTCGCCCTGGGCGAGCAGCGCGAGCGTCCAGCGGTGCAGCCGCTCCTCGTCCAGGTGGTCGGGCCCGTCCCCGTCGAGCCCCATCAGCCGGGTGGTGACGGCGAACGGCACCGGCCGGGCGAACGCGGGGACGAGGTCGGCCGGCGGGCCGGCGGCGACCAGCCGGTCCACGGACTGCTGGACGGCGGCGGCGACCCAGGGCTGCCAGCCGGCGATGGCACGCGGGGTGAAGGCCCGTTGGGCGGTGCCGCGCAGCCGGCGGTGGGCGGGCCCGTCCTGGTTGAACAGGGACGCCGGGTTGGCGGCCACGTCGGCGGTGGCACCCGCGGTGCCGACGTCATGCAGGTCGGCCCGGGTGACCCGGGGGTCGCCGAGGACCTGCCGGACGTCGTGGTAGCGGGTGATCAGCCACGCGGGGGTGCCGTCCGGGAGGGTGGTGGGGTGGGGCGGCTGGGCAGGGGTGAGGGGGAGCCGGTGGAGTGGGGGGAGGGTGGTCCGGGGGTCGGCTGCGACGGAGTCCATGGGTCCCTTCACGGGGTTCGGAGGTCCGGCTGGTCGAGGGGAGTCGAAGCGCTTAATTGTCATATATTCATAGGAAATTGGAGGCTTGCGGTACTTCTCCCGTTACGCCCCGATGATATGCCCTCGGCGCCCCCAATCGGGTGCCGGATCGGCGGGCAGCAGCGGCCGGAGGGCGCCCAGTACGGATGCCCGGGATCGCGGACGCCGGTCCGACGGTCGGCGGCTTCGGCCGCTTCACGGGCGCGGTCTTCGCCGGGTACGGCGTCGCCTGGATCCGGGCCGCCCGGCAGGCGCCGGTGCCCGCCCGGGCGGTCCGATGGTTGGCGGCGGTGCTCCTGCTGGGCGGCCTCGCGCGGGTGCTGTCGATCGTGGTGGACGGCCGGCCGCACTGGTTCCAGCTGGTGCTGATGGCTTCGAACTCGGGCTCGCACCGGTGTACTTGTGGCTCGCCGACGCCGACGCCGACGAGCGGGCTTGGAGCGGGACCGGGAGCGGGACCGGGACCGGGGCGGCGGCGCGGCCGGGGCCGACGAGCGGCCGCGGGGCGGGGCTCAGCCCACCGGGGCGTAGTCCGCCAGGTGGGCGGCGAGGGTGGCCCGGTCGACGGTGGCGCCGGTCAGTGAGACATAGCCGTCCGGGCGGACCAGCACGACGGCGTCGCCGCGCAGCCCGTACGCCCGGGCGACGTGGCCGCCGGGGTCGAGCACGGCGGCCCGGCGCAGGCCCGGGAGGGCGGGCGGATCGAACGGGCCGGACGGGGTGGACGGGCCGGACGGGTCGGACGGGTCGGACGGGTCGGACGGGTCGGACGGGGTGGAGTCGGCGGGCAGGTCCGGGCCGCCGGCCGGTCCGGCCAGGGTCGGGTGCTCGCCGACGGTCAGCAGGGTGAGGTGCGGGCCGCGGAACAGGTCGAAGAGCCGGGTCGGCGTGCCGTCGGCGGTGGTGCAGGGCGCGTCGGGGGCGCGGTCGCCGGCCCGGATGCCGGTGGTGTCGTCGAGGTCGCGGCCGAGCGGCCCGCCGCGGTAGCCGACCGACAGCCCGGTGAAGTCGGCCCCCGCCGCGTTGGCCATGGTGCGGAACTGGTCGGTCAGGGCGCGGGCGCCGTCGGCGCCGAACAGTCTGCGGTGCTGGGTGGAGGTGGCGGCCAGGACGGCGGCGGCGACCGGCAGCCGCTCGGCCTGGTAGCTGTCCAGCAGTGCCTCGGGTGCGCCGCGCAGCACGGCGGCCAGCTTCCAGCTCAGGTTGTGCGCGTCCTGGATGCCGGTGTTCATGCCCTGGCCGCCCGCCGCCGAGTGGCAGTGCGCGGCGTCCCCGGCGAGGAACACCCGGCCGTCGCGGTAGCGCTCGACCATCCGGACCGTCGGCCGCCAGACGGTGGACCAGGTCGGCTCGTGCAGCCGGACCCCGGGCAGACCTGCCCGTTCGGCGAACAGCCGGCGGAAGGTCTCCGGGGTCGGGGCCGGCAGCTCGCCGTGCCCGTCCGGTTCGACGAGGACGTGCGCGGCCCAGGTGTCGTCCTCGCGCATCGGGACCAGCACCAGGGCGCCGACCCCCAGTCGGGGGTGGTTCCACAGGTGCATGCGGTCGGCGTCCAGGCCGTCCACGTCCAGGGTGGCCATCAGGAAGCGTTCCTCGTCCCAGGTCTCGCCGAGGAAGGGGATGCCGGCCAGTTTGCGGACGGTGCTGCGGCCGCCGTCGCAGCCGACCAGGTAGCGGGCGCCCAGCTGCTCGGTTCGGCCGTCGCGGCGGAGGGTGGCGAGCACGCCGTCCGCGTCCTGGGTGTGGCCGACCAGCTCGGTGCCGGTCTCCACGGTGACGCCGTACCCGGCGAGCCGCGCGCGCAGCACGGCCTCGGTGTGGTGCTGGGCGAGCAGCAGCATGCCGTTGTACGGGCGGTCGGGGGTCGGGCGGTTGGTGGGCGCCGGGTCGACCTCCCCGACGATCCGGTCGCCCTCGTAGGTGCGGACCTTGAGGTTGAGCGTGCCCCGGTCGAGGATCGCGTCCGCGACGCCGAGGTCGTGGAAGACCTCCAGCGTGCGCGGGGTGACCCCCTTGCCGCGCACGCCCCGGTCGCGGAAGCCCGGCTCCCGCTCGACGACGCGGCAGGCGATTCCGGCTCGGGCCAGGCCGAGGGCGAGCGCGAGGCCCACCGGGCCGGCGCCGGCCACCAGGACCTCGGTCGCACGGTCGGGGTGGGCGGGGCGAGTGCTGTGAACGGTGCGCATGACGGATCCCCCTCGGCCCTTCGGCCATAAGATACGGCGCGTTTCCTGCTTCCGACTGTAGACTCGGGCCCGCAAGAAACGCAACGTATCTACGAGGGGTGGGTGCGGAAACCCGTGGAGCAGGGCAGGCCGGTGCGGCGGCGCGGCGACGAACTGGAACGGGCGATCCTGGACGCCGTCTGGGGCGAACTCGTCGAGCACGGCTACGACCGGCTCACCATGGACGGCGTCGCCGCCCGCGCCCGGACCAGCAAACCGGTGCTCTACCGGCGCTGGCCGAACCGCCCCGCCCTGGTCATCGCCGCCCTCGGCCACAACGCCCCGGACTTCCAGGAACCGCCGGACACCGGCGAGTTGCGCACCGACATGCTGCTCTTCATGCGCAGCCTGCTGCACCGCTTCGACGACCTGCCGGGCGAGGCCGTGCACGCCTTCCTGGTCGACCTGCTCCGCGACCCGGAACTCCGGGCCCGCTTCACCGGTTCGCTGACCTCCGGCGGACCGGTGAACACCCTGGAGACGATGCTGCGCAGAGCCGCCGCCCGGGGCGAGATCAACCCCGACCGGATCACCCCGAGGGTCGTCTCGCTCCCGCTCGACCTGCTGCGCGACGCCTTCCTGACGGGCGGGACGGTGGCGCCGGACCAGGTGGTGGAGGAGATCCTGGACGAGGTCGTGCTGCCGCTGCTCCGGGCACCCTCGGAGGGCCGACCGCGCGGTGGCGTGCTTCAGTGCCGATCGAACGAACGTCCGTGAAGGGGGTCCGGAACATGAGCGGCGCCGTGGTGGCGGTCAGCAGCAACGCCGAGTACTCGTTCACCAAGCCGAACCGGGACGGCATCACGCTGCTCGCCGGACTCGGCGTCGAGGGCGACGTGCACGCCGGGGTGACGGTCAGGCACCGCTCCCGCGTCGCCCAGGACCCGACCCTGCCCAACCTGCGCCAGGTCCACCTGATCCACCGCGAACTGCTCGCCGAACTCGGCGGGTCGGGCTTCGACGTGGCACCGGGCGCGCTCGGCGAGAACATCACCACCGAGGGCGTGGACCTGCTCGGTCTGCCGGTCGGCGCCGTGCTGCGGATCGGCCCGGAGGCAGCGGTGGAGATCACCGGCCTGCGCAACCCGTGCGCCCAGATCGACGCCTACCGGCCCGGCCTGCTCAAGCAGGTCGTCGGCCGCGCCGAGGACGGCACGATCGTGCGCCGCGCCGGAATCATGGGCATCGTCCGCACCGGCGGCCCGGTCCGGCCCGGCGACACCGTCGCGGTCGAGCTGCCCGACGGCCCGCACCGCCCGCTCGACCGGGTCTGAGGTCGTCGGGGCATCGGGGCATCGGGGCATCGGGGCGTCGTCGATCGACGACACGGATGGTCCCCCAAGTCCGCTGCTCCACAAGCCGGATGGCCGTCGAGCATACCCCTACCCCGTAATGGCGACGGCTCCCGGTGCGCGAGCGGCCGGGAGCCGGGGTGGAGCCTTCGTCGTTGGCGAGGGTCAGGACCTGACCAGACGGGCGATGGCCTGATTGGCCTCGCGGAGCTTGGTGCTCGCCTCCTGGCCGCCCTCGGCGATGGCGTCCCGGACGCAGCATTCGATGTGCTCGTCGAGGAGTTGAAGGGCGAAGGACTGGAGGGCGCGACTGGCGGCGGAGACCTGGGTCAGGACATCGATGCAGTAGGTGTCCTGCTCGACCATGCGCTGAAGACCACGGATCTGGCCCTCGATGCGGCGGAGCCGCTTGAGGAAGTCGTCCTTGTGGGAGCTGTAGCTGGCCATGGCCGTCTCCGGTTCCTGTGCGGTGAGGCGTGCTCACACCCTACCGGCGATGCGGCAGGGGGGAGTCGGCCCGGACGGGCGGGGTGGTGTCCGCCCGTCCGCCCGGGCCGGCGTCTGCGGGTCAGCCCTCGACGCGGCCGACCAGGTCGTAGCCGGCCTCGTCGACGGCGGCGGCCACCTCGGAGTCGGCGAGCGGCCGGGTGCTGCCGACGGTGACCTTGCCGGTGGCGAGGTCCACGGCGACGTCGTCGACGCCGTCGAGCTTCTTCAACTCGGCGGTCACCGAGGTGACGCAGTGGCCGCAGGTCATGCCCTTCACCTGGAAGACCGAGGTTCGGGCGGACTCGGCGGCGGGTGCCGCGCCGGTGCCGCACGAGCCGCAGCAGGAGGAGGTCTCGGTGGCGGCGGACTCGACGGTGACGGTGGTCTCGCTCATGGGTGTGCTCCTGTCGTGGATGCCCGGCGCCGGCCGGGATGTCCGGGCGGCTGCTTCGCCGGTGAACATACCATACCCCCCTAGGGTAATGAAGAGGGTTCCCCGCGACGCCTCCCGTCCGGCCGGCGCAGCGCCGTCCGGTGCGACGTGGGCGTCAATACGGCGCTGTGGCAGTCCTGTTGCGGGTGTCCGGGCAAGGTGGAGGCGCTGCCCCGCATCCCCCGGACGCCCGACACCACCACCATCACCAGAGGTGAACCCCATGGACCAGAGCACCCGGCCCGCCGCCCCGCGCGGTCTGCGCGAGATCCTCGCGGCCGGCGAGCGGACCTACTCCTTCGAGTTCTTCCCCGCCAAGGACGAGGCCGGTGAACGCGCCCTGTGGGCGGCGATCCGGCGGGTGGAGGCGGTCGCGCCGACCTTCGTCTCGGTCACCTACGGCGCCGGCGGCTCCTCGCGCGACCGCACCATCGGCACCACCGAGCTGATCGCCGCGCAGACCACCCTGCGCCCGGTGGCCCACCTGACCGCCGTCGGCCACTCCACCGCCGAACTCCAGGCAGTCCTGCGGCGCTACGCGGACGCCGGCATCCGCGACGTCCTCGCCCTGCGCGGCGACCCGCCGGGCAACCCCAACGGCGCCTGGCAGCCGCACCCGCAGGGCCTGCGGTACGCGGCCGAGCTGGTCCAATTGGTCAAGGACTGCGGCGCGTTCACCGTCGGCGTGGCCTCCTTCCCGGAACGCCACCCGCGCTCGGCGGACTGGGACGGCGACATCCGGCACTTCGTCGCCAAGTGCCGCGCCGGCGCCGACTACGCCGTCACCCAGATGTTCTTCGAGGTCGAGCACTACCTGCGGCTGCGCGACCGGCTGGCCGCGGCGGGCTGCGACACCCCGGTCATCCCCGAGATCATGCCCGCCACCGACGTGCGCCAGATCGGCCGCTTCGCCGAACTCAGCGGCGCCTCCTTCCCGGCCGGCCTGGCGCGACGACTGGAAGCGGCCCGCGGCGACCGCGCGACGGCCCACCGCATCGGCGTCGACCACGCCACCCGGATGGCCGAGCGCCTCCTCCACGAGGGAGCCCCGGGCCTGCACTACATCACCCTGAACCGCTCCACCGCCGCACTGGAGATCCACCGCAACCTCAACCCGACGGCCCGCCCCCTGACCGCCACCCCCGCCTGACCCCGAACTCCCCCCACAGATCTGTTCCGCGAGGCCGTCGAGCGCGGGGAACACCTCGCCGCCCGGTGACGGTCATCGGCGGCCGGGCCGGTGAGAACCGGCCCGGCCACCCCGCTGGACTCCACCCGCGCGAGGCCGGGACTTCCGGTGGGCGGCCGTCAGGCGGGGGTGGGGGTCACCGGGTGCGGTAGGCGTCGGTGATGGTCTGGTCGAGGGTGTTGCCCTCGGCGTCGGTGAGTTCGGCGCGCAGGGAGACGGCGGTGCCCGCCGGCGGGTTCTGGACGGTGACGGCGCCGGCCTCGACCGGAAGGCGGGTCCACGAGGCGCCGCCGTCGGTGGAGGCCGAGACGGTCAGGGAGCGGGTGCGGCCGTCCGCGGCGGCGCCCTGCACGGTGATCGGGATGCGCAGCGGGCTGCCGGCCGTCGCGGTGCCGGCCGGAGTGAGCTCGGGGGAGAACCGTACGACGCTCACCGGGAGGGCGGTCGGCCCGGTGGTGGCGGCCGAGGTGAAGGTCCAGGACGCGTTGACGCGGGTGGTCGCGCCGGCCGCGGCCTTGCGGGTCGCGGTGGCGGCCAGGCGGTACGGGGCCTTGCCGGGGGGCACGGTGAACTCGCCGCGTCCCGCCGCGCCGGATGCGGCACCGACCAGCACGCCGTCGCGGTACAGCGAGGTGTAGGCGGTGTCGAACGACGGGGTCCACGGCGCGTGGCCGTCGCCGTCGGCGAGCAGCGGGACGTCGGCGGTGATCCGGTCGCCGTCGCGGGAGACGGCGGGCCGGTCGGTGAGCGCGGGGCCGAAGACGGGGCCGTCGAAGGTGTGGGTGGTCGTGGTGCCGGCCCGGACGGCGAGGCGGTCGGCGGTGTAGTGGTTGGGCCTGCTGCCGTCGGCGCGGGGGACGGTGACGCCGATGTCCCAGGTGCCGCGCTCGGGTGCGACGAGGAAGGTGGCGGTGCCGGGGGTGGCGATGCTCCGGGACTCGCCGATGCTCGCTCCGTCGGTCGGCTGGAGGCTGACGAGCGCGGTGCCGGCGCCGCCCGGTCCGGCGGCGCCGCGGATGTTCACGGTGGCCAGTTCCCGCGCGGAGTAGTGCTTGCTGAGCCCGGTCAGCGCGCGGGTGCCGGAGAAGGTCCTGCCGAGCAGGTAGCCGCGGGTGCCGGTCTCCCAGTTGACGTCGAACCACTGCTTCACCTCCCCGGCCTCGGTCTCCGGTCCGAGGTGGGCGACGCGCAGGTTCGGCGACCCGTTGGCGACGTTGACGGTCCGGGTGGCACCTTCGTGGGTAACCTCGACGAACATTCCACTGTGCCGGAAGCGCGCGGTGTCGTCCGGCGGCCGGACGTCGACGAGGGCGGTGGTCCGCGCGTCGACGGTGACGGTGGTGTCGTGGTCGAGGTCGAGGCGCGGCTGCACGATCCAGTCCGTCCAGATCGTGCCGCCCGGCTCCAGACCCGAGGTCAGATTGCTGTCCAGCAGGTACCGGCCCTTGGGCAGCCGCACGGTGGTGGTGCCGGAGGGGGCGTCCAGTTGGACCGAGGTGTCGGCGCCGGGGCCGGAGATCCCGGTGACGCTGGTCCGGTACGGCGCGGTCGCGCGGCCGGCGCGGTCCAGGTGCTTGACGGTGAGGGTGTACGTCTCCGGCTCCGCGGCGAAGGCCGTGCCGGTGAAGGCCGTGCCGCCGAGGGCGGGGGTCGAGGTGCCGACCAGGGCGACGGCGACGGCCAGGGCCCGGAGGGCGTTCCGGCGGGGAACGGAACGGGCGGCGGAGCGGGCGGCGGAGCGGGCGGCGGAACGAGGGACGGAACGAGCGACGGGGCGGCGTGCGGGACGGGGAGCGGAGGTTGCGGTCATGTCCTGTACTGCTCGGGCGGACGGGGGAGTTCCTGTGACCCATGTCACCGGAACCCGGGCGCCGGACCGGGCAGGGCAGAGTGTGGAAGCACTCATGAGAACGCGTCTTCGCCGCGGCGACCCCGACGTCCTGGGCGAGCTGTACGACGAGCACGCCCAGGTGTTGTACCGCTACGCCCTGCGCGTGACGGGGGACTGGGCGGAGGCCGAGGACGTCGTCTCGACGACCTTCCTGGAGGCGTGGCGCGGCCGGGAGCGGCTGCACCCCGACGGCGACGGGCTGCGGCCGTGGCTGCTGGGGATCGCGACCAACGTCATGCGCCGCAATGCCCGTGCCCGTCGGCGCCGTGACCTCGCGCTCGCCCGGATCCCGGAGCGCGGTTCGGTCCCGGACTTCGCCGACGACCTGGTCGCGCACCTTGCGGACGTGGAGCAGTTGCGTGCCGCGCGCCGGGCGCTCGCCCGGCTCCGGCGCCGCGACCGGGAGGTCTTCACCCTCGTGGTGTGGGCCGGACTGGACTACGCGAGCGCGGCCGAGGCGCTCGGCACGCCGGTCGGCACGGTCCGCTCGCGGCTGTCCCGGGCCCGCGCCCGGCTGCGCGAACTCACCGAGGCCGAGGCCCATGCCGAGGCCAGAGCCGCGGCCAGGGCGCACGCCAGGGTCCGCGCCGCCGTCCCCGCCCTGCCCGTACCGGGCCGCCTCCCCGCGCTCCGGCCGTCGACCCAGGAGAGCCGCGGATGAACGCCACCCCATGGCACGGCAGACCCGGCCCGTCGGCCGAGGAGCCCTCGCGGCCTGAGCATACGGAGCAGCCCGAGCAGCCCGAGTGGCCCGAGGAGTCGGAGCGCCGCGCACTCGCCAAGCTGCTGCCCCCGCCTCGGGTTCCCGGCCTGGTCGCCGATCGCCAACTGATCCTGAGAGAGGCGCTGTTGCGCCGAGCCGCCGAGCCGCAGGGCCGCCCCGCTCAGCGTGCCCCGCTCCGGCGGTCGGCCCGGTTCCGGATCGCGGTGCCGGCGCTCGCCTGCGCGCTGGCGGTGGCCGGCGTCGTGGCGGTGGACCTCGGGGGCGCGGGGACGGCCGGGCACGACCGTACGGTGGCGCAGGGCGGTGCCACCGGTACCTCCGAAGCCGTACGGCTCCTCGACCGGATCGCGCTCGCCGCCGCCGAGTCCGAGCAACCGACGGCCCGGGCCGACCAGTTCGTCTACGTCGAGAGCAAGGTCGCGTACACCGCGCAGAGTGCGGCGGGTAGCCCTGTGACGATGGCTCCCGCACACACCCGGCAGGTCTGGCTGTCCGCCGACGGCAGCCGTCCCGGCCTGCTGCGCGAGGAGGGCGGGCCCGACACCCGGCTCGGCGAGGACGGGCCGGTCCTCCTCCTCGACCGGCCGGGGGCGTCGCCGCGGCCCGACGTCTCGCGCGGGAGCGGCCCGTCGATCGGCGAACCGACCCACGCGTACGTCGCCTCCCTGCCCACCGATCCGGACGCCCTGCTGAGGCTGATCGGGGAACAGACCCGCGGCGGGGGCCAGGACCCGGACCAGCGGGCGTTCACCGCGATCGGCGACCTGCTCGCCGAGACCTGGGCGCCGCCGCAGGTCGGTGCGGCGCTCTACCGGGCCGCCGAGCGGATCCCGGGGGTGACGGTGGTCGCCTCGGCCGTCGACGCCGCCGGGCGTGAGGGCATCGCCGTGGCCCGTACGGCGTACGGGCAGCAGACGCAGTGGGTCTTCGACCGGACCACGTACGCCTTCCTCGGCGAGCGCACGGTCCTTGTCGAGACCGGCGACGCGGGGCCGGCCGGGACGGTGGTCGGCACCTCGGCGGTCCTCACCAAGGCCGCCGTCGACCGGGCCGGCGAGCTTCCGCCGGAGCGGCCGGGCGGCTGACCCCGGCCCCGGAGGAGCCGGGGGAGCCGGAGGGTCAGAAGGTCACGACGATCTTCCCGGCCAGCCTGCCCTCGCGGAACCGCTCGTGCGCGGCCCGGACCTCCTGGAGGCCGTAGGCGGCGTGGACCCGAAGCCGCAGGGCGCCGGAGTCGACCAGCCGGGCCAGCTCGCCCAGCCCGGCGCCGTCCTCGCGCACCTGGTGGACGGTGGTGCGCACGCCCCGGGCGGAGAGATCGGGGACGGGGCCGGCCTGGGTGGCGATCGACGCGTACCGGCCGCCGTCCGCGACCGCCTCGGTGACGAAGGCCCCGAAGGCGTCGAACACCGCGTCGTAGCCGCGGCCCGGGAAGTCGGCGGGGTCGGTGGAGACGAGCCGCGCACCGTGCTCGCGGGCGAAGGCGGTCTGGGCGTCCCGGGAGACCAGAGCGTCGACCTCGGCGCCCCGGGCCCGGGCGATCTGCAGGGCCAGTCCGCCGACCGCGCCGGCGGCACCGGCGATCAGCAGCCGCTCCCCGGCGGACACCGCGAGCCAGTCCAGAGTCTGGAGGGCCGTCAGCCCGGGCAGCGGCAGCGTGGCGGCCTCGACCAGGCTGACCGTCCGCGGTGCGACGGCCACCGCCGCCACCGGAAGCGCGACCAGGTCGGCCCAGGTCCCGCGCGCGGTGCCGAGCTGGTGGGACATCGCGATGACCCGGTCGCCCGCCCGCAGCGCGCTGTCGCCGCCGTCGACCACGACGCCGGCCAGGTCCCAGCCGAGCGTCATCGGCAGCGGGGGCGCGCCCTCGCCGATGGCTCCCTCCCGGGTCTTGTCGTCGACGGGGTTGATGCCGGTCGCGACGGTCCGGACCAGCACCTCCCCGGGCCCGGGCACGGGCCGGGGGGTTTCTACGAGGTCGAGGACCTCGGGAGTGCCGAAACGGTCGATCTGGACGGCGCGCACGGAGGCCCCTCTCCACGGGTGGTTCTGACGCCCCGTGAAACCCGCCCGGTGATCAAGGAATTCCCTTCGCCGCCCTCTGTGGATAAACCCTACCCCCCTAGGGTATGTTCATCGACGTTCTCACGAGGTCGTCGGCTGGGCGTACTTGCCTTGCCTCTCCTGGAAGTTGACGACCACCTGCCGAGGCTCTTCCTCGGCCTTGACCTATACCCTGTACGGGTAAGGAGTAAGAGATGGCAACCGACAGCACCGGACCGAACCCCCGGAGGTGGCGCGCCCTGGCGCTGATCGCCGCCGCGCAGTTCGTCGTGATCATGGACACCTCGATCATCGGGGTGGCCCTGCCCAGGATGAAGGACGACCTCGGCTTCGGCCAGGAGAACCTGTCCTGGGTGTTCAACGCGTACGTGGTCGCCTTCGGCGGCCTGCTCCTGCTCGGCGGACGGCTCTCCGACCTGCTCGGCGCCCGCCGCCTGTTCAGCGCCGGCTGGGCGATCCTCGGCGCCGGCTCACTGCTCGCCGGCCTCGCCCAGAACGTCCCCACCGAACTGGCCGGCCGCGGCGTCCAGGGCCTCGGCGCCGCGCTGATCGCCCCGTCGGCGCTCACCCTGCTGATGACGCTCTTCGGCGGGAACCCCAAGGAACTGACCAAGGCCTTCGCCCTGTACGGGGCGGCGGCCCCGGCCGGCGGCACCGCGGGCGTCTTCCTCGGCGGCCTGATCACCCAGTACGTCAGCTGGCCATGGGTCTTCTACATCAACATTCCGGTGGCCGTGGTCGCGCTGCTGGCCACCCCCGCGCTGATGCCCTCCGCGCCCCGGCGCCGCGGCG
This sequence comes from Kitasatospora sp. NPDC054795, assembly GCF_053611565.1. NCBI lineage: Bacteria > Bacillati > Actinomycetota > Actinomycetes > Kitasatosporales > Streptomycetaceae > Kitasatospora > Kitasatospora sp. NPDC054795. The sequence continues at coordinate 63,818 of NZ_JBSHAP010000023.1, read as the reverse complement.
GCATCGACCTCGTCGGCGCGCTCACCGTCACCGGCGGCCTGGCCGCCGCGGTGTACGCCGTCGTCCGTGCCCCGGAGGCGGGTTGGGCGTCGGCCCCGACCCTGCTGACGCTGACCGGCGCGGCCCTGCTGCTGATCGCCTTCCTGGTCGTCCAGGCGCGGCGCCGCGAGCCGCTGATGCGGCTGAGCATCTTCAGGGTGCCGAACCTCGGCGCCGCCAACCTCGCCCAGTTCCTGCTGGCCGCGGCCTGGGTGCCGATGTGGTTCTTCCTCAACCTCTACCTCCAGCAGGTGCTCCACCTCGGCGCCTTCGCCAGCGGCGCGGCCCTGCTGCCGATGACCGTCGCCATCATGGGCATCATGATCACCCTGGCGCCCCGGCTGATCGCCCGCTTCGGGCCCAAGGCCCTGGTCGTCACCGGCATGCCGGCGCTCGGCGCCGGCCTGTTCGGACTCTCGCTGGCCCGCCCGGACGGCAACTTCTGGACCGACGTGCTGCCCGCCTCGCTGCTCGCCGCGATCGGCATGGCACTCGCCTTCATCCCCTCCCTCGGCACCGCGATCTCCAGCGCGCCCCCGCAGGACGGCGGCCTCGCCTCCGGCATCGTCAACACCGGCTACCAGGTCGGCTCGGCCCTCGGTCTGGCCGCGATGACCGCACTGGCCGGCGCCCGCACCCCGGACACCACCGTCCAGGGCCTCACCTCGGGCTTCTCCGCGGCCTTCCTCGGCGCCGCGGCGATCGCGGTCGCCGGCGGCCTGCTCGCGGTGGCCACCCTGCGCACCCCGCGCCCCGAGGGTGCCGCCCGCGAGACGAAGCCCGCGACGGCCGCGTGAGGCCGTCCACCACCCCGTCCGCCCCGCCGGGGCCGCGTCACCCGACGCGGCCCCGGCGTCCGTACTCCCGCGTGAAGGAGTCCCGACGATGCCCCGCGAAGCCCCCGCCGTCCTGCCGCCCGCCCTGCTGCGCGCCGCCCGCCACCCCGTCACCCGCTGCCTGCTCGCCTGCCTGGCCACCGCCGTCGCGGCGGCCGTCACCGCCGACCCGACCCGAGGTACCCCCGCCCCCTGCCGCCCAGGCCGCTGACCGGCTCCGCCCGCGGGGCGCCGCCGACGATCGGATACCCCGCCCCCGTACCCGTTGCCCGGCATCCACGGCACGGGCCACGGCCGCGGTCGATCCTCCCCGCCTCAAGTACGCTTCCCGGTCGTGGACTTCACCCCCAATCCCTCGCAGGGCCGGTGCGGGCCGGAGACGTCGCCGCACTGCACCGAGCACTGCCCGAAGCTCTTCCATGGAGCACTTTCCTGCCGGCCGGGGACAACGACACCCTGATCGCCGAGCTGCTCGCCGAGCACCAACTGGCCGGCATCGACTGGGGCTGCTGCCCGCGGGAGGGCGGCGTCGGTAGGACGGTGTGGGCGCTGATCGAACAGGGAGCGAAGTGAACGTCGAACTCCCCCTCCCCGTCTCGGCCGAGATCAAGGGCATCACGCAGGCCACCACCTTCACCAGGCTCTCCGACGCCCTCGAAGCCATCCCCGCCGACCTCGCCCGGCTCCCGCCGGACGACGACCGGGCCGGCTGCCTCGCCGACCTGTTCGGCGAGGCCTCCGCCGCTCGGATCGCCCACCAGCTGGTCGAGTTCGGCGCGGTGCGCGCGATGGCCTACGTCGGCACCGACTCCGCCCGTCCGATCCACCTGCGTGTGACCGGTCCCGCGTGATCGGGCGGCTCGCCTGGGCCCGCATCGAGATGCGGTGGTGCCTCAGTGCCCAGTTCTCCCGCCCGAGCCGCGTGATCAGCCCGCGTCGCCGGGCCGCCCACGCCGAGGCGCGGCGCTGGGCGGCCACTCCGGGCCACGCCGAAGCCCTTCTCCTCTCCGTGCTCCGACAGGCCGCTCGGCATCCGTCCGGGTGACAGAAGCGAAGAGGTGCCGGGCGATCCGTCAGGGATCGCCCGGCACCTTGCGCGTGCGTGTGCGAGTGCTCAGTGCTGGTGGTCGCCGGCCGCCGGTGCGGGGGAGGCGCCGGGGCCGTCCGTCGTCAGGGTGAAGGCCGCGGTGCGGACGGTGTCCTGGTGCTTGAAGTCCAGGAAGAGCCGGTAGTCGCCGGTGCTCGGGGCGGTGGTGGTGAAGCCGATCTCCGGGCCCGGGGTGGTGGTGTCCGGGTGGACGTGCAGGTAGGCGAGGTCGCCGGCACGCAGGGCGACGAGGTGGCCGTAGGCGCCGAGGTAGGGCTGGAGGTCGGTGACGGGCCTGCCGTCCTTGCTGACGCTCAGGGCGAGCCTGCCGCTGCGCCCGGGGGTGAGGTCGCCGCCGAGGGTGACGGTGTAGCCGTCGACGGTGGCGGTCCGTCCGGCCTCCGGCAGCGGGGCGGGCCGCAGGTCGCCTGCGGCGTGCAGGTCGGCGCCGAGGGTGAGGCCCTCGGCGGCGCCGGCCGGGGTGAAGTCCGCGAAGACCCGGTACTCCCCGGCGGCGGGGACGGCGGTCGGGGCGCTCCAGGTGCCGTCGGCGGCCAGCGTGGGGTGCAGGTGCTGGAAGGTCGACAGGTCGCGCGGGGCGACGATCAGGTGCAGGTCCTTCTCGTGCTGCGGCTGGTAGGCGGTGACGGGCTTGCCGTCCGAGCCGAGGATGCGGAAGCGCAGGTCGGTGGGGGAGCCGGCGGTCACGAAGGGGTTCTCGACGCTGAGGGTGTAGCCGCGCTCGGAGACCTGGAGTCCGCCGGGCTGGTGCTCGCCGCCGCCGCCCGGCTCCTCGGTGTGCCCCGCGTGTCCCGCGTGCCCGGCCATGGCGGGCTTGGGGGAGGTGCCGCCGTTGCCGGTGGCGTGGCCGACGCCGAGGGCGAGGCCGAAGGCGGCGGCGAGTCCGGCGGCGAAGGCGGTGATGCGCAGCGGGGTGTTCATGGCGGGGCTTCTCCTCGTGGCGCGGAGCGAAAGGGGGGTGGGGCCGGTGCTCAGGCCCGCATGAGCCGGGCGACGCCCTTGAGTGAATACCCCATGGGGGTATCTCGTCAAGCAGCCGCCGCCCCGGGAAAAATACCTGCCAGGGGTACCGCCCAAGCCTTGCGGTCGATACCCCTCGGGGGTATAAATGAACCCGGCACCGCCCGATACCCCTCCTAGGTATAAAGGCCCGGGCCGCCGAACGTACCGCACGACGACGTCACGAGGAGCGACGATGACTACCCAGGCACCCGCCTCAGCGGAGGTGGAACTCTCGATCGGCGGCATGACGTGCGCCTCCTGCGCGGCCCGCATCGAGAAGAAGCTCAACCGGATGGACGGGGTCACCGCCAGCGTCAACTACGCCACCGAGAAGGCGAAGGTCACCTTCGAGGGCGGGGTCGAGGTCGCCGACCTGATCGCCACCGTCGAGGCCACCGGCTACACCGCCGCGCCGCCCAAGCCCCCGGCCACGGAAGCGGGCGCCGGCGCGGGCACCGAGCAGGACGGGCCGGCCGACGGACTGGCCCCGCTGCGCCAGCGGCTGTTCACCGCGGTGGCGCTCGCGGTGCCGGTGATCGCGATGGCGATGGTGCCGGCCCTCCAGTTCGACAACTGGCAGTGGCTGTCGCTGACCCTCGCCGCGCCGGTCGTCACCTACGCCGCCTGGCCGTTCCACCGGGCCGCGTTCACCAACGCCCGGCACGGCGCCGCGACCATGGACACCCTGGTCTCGCTCGGCACCCTCGCCGCGTTCCTCTGGTCGCTGTGGGCGCTCTTCTTCGGCGACGCCGGGATGCCGGGCATGCGGCACGGCTTCGAGTTCACCATCGCCCGCAGCGACGGCTCGTCCAACATCTACCTGGAGGCGGCGGCCGGCGTCACCGCCTTCATCCTGGCCGGCCGCTACTTCGAGGCCCGCTCCAAGCGCACCGCCGGCGCTGCTCTCAAGGCGCTGCTGGAACTGGGCGCGAAGGACGTGACGGTGCTGCGCGGCGGAGCCGAGGTGCGCATCCCGATCGCCGACCTCGCGGTGGGCGACCGCTTCGTGGTCCGGCCGGGCGAGAAGATCGCCACCGACGGCGTGGTGGTCGAGGGCGCTTCGGCGGTGGACGCCTCGATGCTGACCGGCGAGTCCGTCCCGGTCGAGGTCGGGGTCGGGGACGCCGTCACCGGCGCCACCGTCAACGCCGGCGGCCGGCTGGTCGTCGAGGCCACCCGGGTCGGCGCCGACACCCAGCTCTCCCGGATGGCCAGGCTGGTCGAGGACGCGCAGAACGGCAAGGCCGCCGCGCAGCGCCTCGCGGACCGGATCTCCGCGGTCTTCGTGCCGATCGTGATCACCCTCGCGGTGGCGACCCTCGGCTACTGGCTGGGCTCCGGCGAGGGCTGGACCGCCGCCTTCACGGCAGCGGTGGCCGTGCTGATCATCGCCTGCCCGTGCGCCCTCGGCCTGGCCACCCCGACCGCCCTGCTGGTCGGCACCGGCCGCGGCGCCCAGATGGGCGTCCTGATCAAGGGTCCGGAGGTCCTGGAGTCCACCCGCAAGGTCGACACCATCGTCCTGGACAAGACCGGGACCGTCACCACCGGCCAGATGACCCTGCTCGCGGTGCACACCGCCGAGGGCGTGGACCGGGCCGAGGCGCTGCGCCTGGCCGGGGCCCTGGAGCACGCCTCCGAGCACCCGATCGCCCGGGCGATCGCCACCGCCGCCGCCAAGGCCGGCGAACTGCCCGCCGTCGAGGGCTTCGAGAACGTCCCGGGCCTGGGCGTCCAGGGCGTGGTGGACGGCCACGCCGTGGTGGCCGGCCGGGAGGCCCTGCTGAACGAGTGGTCGCAGCACTTGCCCGAGGCGCTGGCCGAGGCCAAGCGCTCCGCCGAGGCGGCCGGCCGCACCGCGATCGCGGTCGGCTGGGACGGCGAGGCACGGGCCGTGCTGGAGGTCGCCGACGCGGTCAAGCCGACCAGCGCCGAGGCCATCGGCAAGCTGCGGGCGCTGGGCCTGACCCCGGTGCTGCTGACCGGTGACAACCGGGCGGTGGCCGAGGCGGTCGCCGCCGAGGTGGGCATCGCCCCGGAGCACGTGATCGCCGAGGTCATGCCGCAGGACAAGGTCGACACCGTCAAGCGGCTGCAGGCCGAGGGCAAGGTCGTGGCGATGGTCGGCGACGGCGTCAACGACGCGGCCGCGCTCGCCCAGGCCGACCTGGGCCTGGCCATGGGCACCGGCACCGACGCCGCCATCGAGGCCGGCGACCTCACCCTGGTCCGCGGCGACCTGCTGGCCGCGGCGGACGCCATCCGGCTCTCCCGCAGGACCCTGGGCACCATCAAGAGCAACCTGTTCTGGGCCTTCGGCTACAACGTCGCCGCCCTCCCGCTGGCCGCCGCAGGCCTGCTCAACCCGATGATCGCGGGGGCCGCGATGGCCTTCTCCTCGGTCTTCGTGGTCGGCAACAGCCTCCGGCTGCGCCGCTTCCGCTGAGCGGCCGCCTCCGCCGAGGCCCCGCTTCCGCAGGGACCCGCGACCGTCCGGGCGCCGAGGACCCGAGCCACTCCCCACCGCCGGGCCGAGGCCCCGGAACCCCGCCAAGGGTTCCGGGGCCTCGGCGTCGGTCCGGCCGGTCAGTCCTCCGGCAGCCCCACCGCCTGCCAGCGGTACGCCGCGTCCTCCTGCCACACCTGCAACTCGCCCTCCACCACCGCCGCCAGGCACAGCCGCCAGTCGTCGCCCATGGCCAGCGCGACCCGGGTGGCCGGGCGCAGCGTGGGCCGCCACCAGCGCGGCCGACGGGAGGCGCCGCCGGCCGGCAGCCGCAGCCGTACGCCGCCCGCGCCGGCCAGTGCGACGGTCGGGCCGCCGCGGTGGCCCACCATGGCGATGCCGAGCGAGGGCTCGCCGTCGCCGATCTCGGTGCCCGCCCCGGCCGCGCCGAGGGTGTGCAACTGGACCGAGCCGTCCGCCCGCAGGGTGGCGGCCTGCGGTCCGGCGGAGGTGCGGGCCAGCGCCCCGGCGCGCAGCGGACCGGCCGGGCCCACCGGGACGGGCGGCCGCACGGCGCCGGGCCGCCAGCTCAGCACCCGCTCGCGGTGCTCGACCAGCAGCAGCCAGGCGCCGGGCCGCTCCTCCTCGGCGGCGAGCACCCGGTCGGCCGGGCAGCCGGGGTGCTCCTGCCCGGTCAGGGTGCGGCCGGGAGCCCAGCGGTAGGAGCGCAGCGCGCCGCCGACCGCCGTCCAGACCGTCATCTCCCCGGTCGAACCGACCGCGCCCGCCAGGCCGTTGACCCCGCGGGCCGCCTCCCACCAGCCGGTCGCCGTACCGACCCACAGGGTGCCGCCGCGGTCCTCGGCGCAGACCACCAGCTCGCCCTGGGGCCCGGCCCAGCCGGCGCTCAACTCCCTTACGGCGGAGAGGCCCTGGCCGGCCGGAAGGCGCCGGTCGCGGCTGCCCGGCCCGGCCAGCGCGGTGCCGTCGGCGCCGCCGGTGACCACCAGCGGCCCCCCGGCCGGGTCGGGCAGCACGGCCAGGCCCGCGGTGCGCGCCACCGGCCGGTGGCCGCGCAGCAGTTCGCGGCCCCGGGCGGCCCACGGGCCGAGCGGGGAGGGGCGGCGGTCCGGTTCGCGGGCCAGCGGCTCGCAGGCCCAGCGCGCCAACTCCTCGCCGTAGCCCGCGGCCAGCAGCTCGGCGCGGGCCTGCTCGGCGGCCAGCCGGTGGTCCAGCCGGCCGTGGTCGGGCAGCAGCAGGATGCGGGCGAGGGTGCCGACCGCGAACAGGTCCTTGGCGGTGGTCGGGAAGCCGCCCACCTGCTCGGCCTCCGGCGGGACGTGCCCGGGGGTGAAGACGGCGACGGTCAGGGTGTGGTCCAGCGGGGCGAGGAAGGTCAGGTCGATCAGCTTGACCTGCCCCTGGCCGTCCACCAGGACGTTGGCGGGGGAGATGTCGCGGTGCACCCAGCGCTTGCGGTGCAGTTCGTCGACGATCCGGCAGAGCCGGGTCAGCACCTCCGCCACCGCCGACGGGCCGCCGCGCTGGCCGCGCGCCCAGGTGTGCAGCGGCGCGCCCTCGACCCAGGGCGAGATCTGGTAGCCCAGCAGCGCGCTGCCGGGCGGGGTTCCGGGCCGGTGCGGGGAGGGGCCGAGCAGGAAGCTGGGCACCACCAGGTCGGTGACGCCCAGCCGGTGCGCGTTGTGCGAGACGTCGTCCCAGCGGCCGAGCCAGCGCCGCACCTCGGTCGGGTCGCGCTCCAGCATGATCTTGGCGGCGACCAGTTCTTTGCGCCCGTTGTGTCCGGTGCGCACCGCCCGCCACACCTCGGCCTCACCGCCCCGGTGGTGGAACTCCAGGAGTTCGTACTGCTCCGGGTCGAACTCCGGCCCGAAGCGGAGCCCGGGCACCCAACGCGACTCCGACACACGACCCCCGACGCTACTGACCGCTGTGAACGCGCTGTTGGCGCGCTGCTGTTGAGCCGCTGCCGTGCTGCCGTTCCGCCGGCGACGCGATGCCCAGGATAGTGCTTTTTCCTGTTCGTCCGTCCGATCGAGGGCCTATTCTGATGGCGCCCGGCAACATCACGACACGACATCAACTCATGATCGACCAAAGGCAGTTGATCATGAGATGGTCGGTGTCCGAACACAGGGGGACGGTGCATGGCACTGATAGCGGTGCTGCTGGTCGTGCTGGCGCTGGCCGGTGCGGCCGCCGCCGTCCTGGCCCGCCGCCGACGGACCCTGGACGCCGAGACGGTGACGAAGGCCCTGGCCGCGGCCGCCGAACGGCTCGCCGCCGGCCGGGCCGCCCAGGCCCGCCGCCGCTACGCCCGGCTGGCCCGCCGACTCGCCGACGCCCCCGAGGAACTGCGCCCGCAGCGCGGCCTCGCCCTGCTCGGCCAGGCCGAGGCCACCGTCCCCACCGGCGACCAGCAGGCCACCCTCGCCCTGCACCGCGAGGCCTACCCGCTGCTCGCCGACCCGGCCCGGCAGCTGCCCCGGTGGAGCCTGCGCCGCCTCGCCGAGGAACGGATGCGGGCCCCCGACGGCGACCTCGGCCCGCTGCTCGCCTTCCTCCGGGCCACCGCCGCGGGCGCCGAGCCCGGCGAGGAGGCCGAAGCCACCGCCCGTACCGTCGACTGGCTGCAGCACCGCTGCCGCGAAGGCGCCCCCGACCAGCGCGAACACGTCACCGCCGCCGCCCTCGCCGCCCTGCCCGGCCGGGACTGGCCCGTGCTCGCCCGGGCCGCCCTGCTGAGCGCCACCGACCGGGCCGACGAGGCCGAGGCCCTGCTCGCCGCCGCCGCCCCCACCGGCAGCGGCGAACTCTGGTTCCGCTGGGGCGCCCAGCTCTACACCCTGCACCGCGACCGACCCGCCGTCACCGCCTTCGACGAGGCCCTGCGCCGCGGCCCCGGCGAACCCTCCCCATGGGGGCGCGGCCCGGCCCTGCGCACCGACAGCCTGCTCTTCCGCGGCCTGGCCCGCCAGCGCCTCAGCGCCACCGAGGAGGCCTGGGCCGACCTCGCGGCCGCCGCCGGCGAGAGCCCGACCGACCCCCGCCCCCGCTACGCCCTCGGCCGGCTCGCCCTGCTGCTCGGCGCCGACGAACCGGCCCGGGAGCAGTTCACCGCCGCCCTGACCGTCCGGCCCGACTTCGCCCCGGCCCGGTTCGGCCTCGCCCTGGTGCACGAGCGGGCCGAACGCCCCGCCGAGGCCGCCGCCGACTACCGGGCCGGCCTCGGCGGGGCCCCCGACTGGCGCCCCGCCAGGGTCCGGCTCGGCGCCGCCCTGCTCGCCGCCGGCCAGGCCGAACAGGCCGAGCCGATCCTGCGCGCCGAGGCCGACACCGAACCCGGAAGCCGCTGGACCGCCGTCGCCGCCTTCCACCACGGCCTCGCCCGCGCCCGCGCCGACGACCCGGCGGGCGCCCTCGCCGGCTGGGAGTCGCTCGACGACGAGGACCTGGGCCCCCGCCGGGCCCTGGCCCGCGACCGGCTCGCCCGCACCCGCCTGGCCACCGACCCGACGGCCGCCCGCGAACTCTGGCAGCAGGCCACCGCCGAGCACCCGGCCGCCCCCGGCTACCGGGCCGCCCTGCGTGAAGCCGCCCTGCGCGAAGCCGCCCACCTGCTGGTCACCGGCCGGGACCACGCCGAACCGCGGGCCCGCGCCGCCGCCGCGCTCGCCCTCGCCGACACCCTGCCCGGCGCCCTCGGCCACCGCCAGGCCCGGCTGCGGGCCGCCCTCGCCCTGGCCGAGGGCACCCCGGAGCCGGTCGCCACCCTGCTCGACGCCGGCAGCGGCCTGCGCGACCGCTACCACCTGGCCGCCGTCGCCCTGCTGGCGGGCCGCCCGGCCCGGACGATCGCCCTGCTCGGCCCGCCCGACCCGGCCGGCGATCCGGCGACCGCCCGGCTGCGCGCCCAGCTCGCCGAACGGGCCGGCAACTGGGCCGCCGCACTGGACTGGTACCGGTACTTCCTGGCCTCGGGCACGGCAGCGGGTACCGCGCCCACCGGCGACTGCGCGCTCTGCGACCGCCCCGCCGCAGGCGCCTGCGGCGGCTGCGGCCGCGAGGCCTGCACCGACCACCAGCACACCCCCGAGGCCGCCGGCTCGGCCCGCTGCGTGCGCTGCGCCGCCCCCGCCCTGCGCGCTGTCCTCGACTGCGCCCGCCGGGCCGGCACCCCCGAAGAAGCCGAACCCGTGCTCGCCCGTTGGGCCGAGGCGCTCGGCGAGGGCGCCGCCGCCGCGCCCGTCCGGCTCGACCTGGCCCTGCTGCGCGCCGAACTCGGCCGGCTGGACGAGGCCCTGGCCGGCCTGCCCGCGGACGCCGGGACGGCCCGCGCCGCCGTCCTGGTCCGCCGGGCGGGCGCCGCCCTCGCGGCCGGGCGGCTCGGCCCGGCCGCCGTCGACCTGCGCCAGGCGCTCCGAATCGCCCCCGGGGACGAGCTGCCGGGCCGCGAGCGGGCGGCCGGCGCGCTCGTCCTGCTGGCCGAGCACGAGGCGCACCAGGCCGCCCTCGACGGCCGCCACCGCGAGGCCTGGGAGGTCTACCGCGAGCTGCTGGTCAAGGACCCGGCCCACCCCCGGCTGCTGCACGCCCTCGGCCTGGCCGGCTACCGGCTCGCCGCCGCCGTCGCTGCCTCCGGCACCCCTGATTCCCCCGATGCCCCCGGTGTCCCCGAGGCCCCCGACGCCCCCGGCGACGAGGTCTGGGCCTGGACGCTCGGCTGCCTGGTCGCCGCCCTGCACCAGCCCGAGCTGTGGACCGAGTCCGCTCGGATCACCGGCCGCACCGCCGAACCCCAGCGGCTGGCCGCCGCCCGCGCCGCCCTGATCGACCGCCTCCGCGACGACCTGCGCGCCCTGGACCGGGTCGCCGGGCGCAGCGGCGACGAGGTCACCGCCTGGACGCTGCGCCTCGGCATGGAGGCGCACTGCGCGGACGCCTTCACCCAGGAGGACATCCGGATCACCCTGCCCGGCCGCCCGGCCCGCCGTCTCGCGCTCGGCCCCGCCCTCGAAGGGCTGCTCCGCGACGATCCCGAACTCCCGGGCTGGGCCGAGGCCTTCGAGCAGGCCGTACAGGCCTGGCGGCGGCCCGCCGGCCCCGACGCGCCCGCGCCCACCCGGGCCCTCGGCCTGTTCGGCGACCTCGGCGCGCAGCGCTACCTGCAGCTCCAGGGCCGGCAGGCCGCCGCGGTCGCCGCCCTGGACGCGGTGCCCGAACAGCGGCGCGGCGAGGACTGGCAGTCGCTGCTCGGCGAGTCCCTGGTCAGTCAGGCCCGCGAGCACCACCGCAACCAGGACTGGCGCGAGGCCCTGGAGAGCCTCACCCGCGCCCGGTCCGTCCCCGGTGCCAGGCTGCCCGCCGAGGCTGCCGCCATCGCCGCCGAGTCCGGTCTGCGAGCGGCCCGCGCGCTGCTCAAGAACAACCTGGACGACCAGGCCGGGGCCGCCGAACTCCTGGAGAAAGCCCTGGCGTTGGCCCCCGACGACCCCGAGGTGCAGGGCGACCTCGGTGCCACCTACGCCCAGTGGGCACGCAAGATCAACAACGAGGACAAGGACTACCCCCGCGCCCTCGCCCTGCTGGAGAAGAGCCTGGAGCTGGCACCCGGCGACCCGACCGCCCGCCACTTCCTGGAGGCCGCCCTCGGCAACCGGGCCGGTCAGCTCAGCCACGCCGACGCCACCGACGCGGAACTCGTGGAGGCCGCCGAAGCCTGGCGGGCGCTGATCGAACTCAACCCCGATCCGGACCACCGGCTCGGCCTCGCCTTCGTGCTGCGCCAGCTCGCCCGCTCGGCCGCCTTCGCCGACGACCGCCGGCGCGCCGTCGAGTGGATGGCCGAGGCGCTGCGCGCCGACCCGGAATGGGAGGGCGGGGTCGAGCAGGAGGCCCCGCGCCGGGTCTCGGTGATGCTCGCCAACCACGTGGTGGACGGCATGCAGGACCAGCCGTTCACCGAGCAGGCCGCGATGCTCCAGAAGGCCAGGTCCTACGACGACTCCACCGACATCCGCCGGCTGATGGTCAGCCTCTGGCGCGGCAAGGCCATCAGCCACTACGAGGGCCGCCGCTACCGCGCGGCGATCCGGCTGCTGGAAGAGGCTCTCGAACTGTCCGGCACCGCGGAGGACACCGACAAGCTGCGCCGCGAACTCGGCATCGTCTACGGCTCCTTCGCCGTCCAGCAGGCCAATGCCCGGAAGCTGCGCGAGGCCCGGGACCTGGCCCGCCAGGCCGTCGAGTACAGCCCGGACGACGTCGAGCTGCATGTCATGCAGCTGCGGATCAACTCGCTCCGCTGACGGCAACTGCAAGGAAGTTGGCTTCGTCCCAGACCGTACGCCGCAGACCGCGGCCGGCACCCGGGCCGTCATCCGGGCCGCCGCCCCGAGCCGTCCCCGACACCGTGAGGAGAGAGACCGCCCGCCATGCCACTGAACGAACCGTCGCCGTACGAGGTCCTGGGCATCCCGCTCACGGCCGGCGTGCGCGAGATCAACCTCGCCGTCGGACCGGCGATGCGGGCCGGCCGGTACACCCGGCAGCAGATCCAGGAGGCCGCCGCGCTGCTGCGCAACCCGGACCGGCGCCTGGAGGCGGACCTCCAGCAGCCCCTCCCGCCCGAGCCGGTCGACCAGGCCGCCGAGCTGCTCGCCCCCGCGCTCGCCGAGCCGCTGCTGGTGATCGAGCGCCCACCGCTGCCGCCGGCGGCCCTGCCCGCCCTCCACCGCGCCGAGCTGGCCGCCGACTTCGCCGAGCCCGCCCCCGGCGGCGCCGACCCCGAACCGCCCGTCCCCGCCCGCTACGCGGCGGACCTGTCCGTGCTGCCGCAGATCGAGGTTCCCGAATGACCGACGCACCCACCGGCGCGCCCGCCGACTCGCCCGCCGACGCACCCACCGGCGCGCCCGCCGACGGACCTGCCGACGCACCCACCGGCGCGCCTGCCGCAGACGCGCTCGTCGGCCACCGGCGGCTGGAGGTCCCGCCCGGCGTCGAGGACGTCGACCTGGAGCAGGCGTTCGGCCGGCTGCTCTTCCGGGCCTCGCTGCTGGGGAGCAAGCTGACGGAGCAGAAGCAGGCCGCCCGGGCCGAGCAGCGCGAACTGCTGGGCATCCTGGTCGAGGTGGACGACGCGCTCGCCGCCCTCGGCCTGGACCGCGAGCTGGTGGCGCTCGGGCGCGGCGCCGGGCTGGAGGCCACCCGGCGGCGGCTGCTCGGGCAGCTCGCCAAGGCCAGGGTGCGGCCGATGCGGCTGGAGGGCATGACGGCCGACCCGGACCTGACCGAGATCGTGGGCACCGAGCCCCGCGCCGGGGTGGCGCCGGAAACGGTGGTGCGGACGGTGGTGACCGGGTTCTTCTGGGGGGACGAAGTGCTGCGCCGGGCCCAGGTGGTGGTCGCCGCGCCGGAGCCGGATCCGCGGCCGGAGCCCGGGGACGGGCCGGTGGAGGCCGCGGCGGAGGACTTCCCGCCGCCGCTCCCGGAGCCGGAGCTGCCCGAAGCCGCTGAAGCCACTGAAGCCACCGAGGCCGCCGGGACCGCCGCACCCGTCGAGCCCGAGGCGCCGGACACGCCCGGGGCCGCCGAGGCCGTCCCGCCCGCCATCGCCGCCGCGTTCGCGACCGCGCCCGCCGCGGCCGTCGACCCGATCACCCGGGCCCAGCCCAAGGCGGCCCCGCCCCGGGCCCGCCGCCGGGGCAAGGCCGTGGCCAAGCAGGCCAAGCGCAAGAAGTAGCCAGGACCACGAGGGGCAAGAGGGGAACGACATGTACCGCACACTCGGCATCGACCTGGGCACCACCAACTCTGTGGTCGCCCACCTGCGCCGGGGCGAGCCGGAGATCATCTTCAACCGGCAGAACCAGGAGGCCACGCCCTCCGTGGTCGGCAGCGGCCGCAAGGGCGAGCTGCTGGTGGGCTCCACCGCGCGCAGCCGGATCGCCGTCGACGGCGTCAACGTGATCCGCTCGGTCAAGCGCTTCATGGGCCGCAAGTTCAAGGACCCGCAGGTGCAGGCGGCCCTGAAGGAGGTGGACTACAAGGTCACCGCGGGCACCGACGGCGACGTCAACGTCTGGTTCAACGGCCGCTCGTACACTCCGATCGAGGTCTCCGCGATCATCCTGCACCGCCTCAAGGAGGACGCCGAGCAGCGCTTCGGCGAGCCCTTCCACCGCGCCGTCATCACCGTCCCCGCCTACTTCGGCGAGCGGCAGGTCGCCGCCACCCAGGAGGCGGGCCGGATGGCCGGCCTGCACGTGCTGCGGATCATCAACGAGCCGACCGCCGCCGCCCTCGCCTACGGCATCACCTCCGAGGCGGGCGACGAGGGGCGGACCGTCCTGGTCTACGACCTCGGCGGCGGCACCTTCGACATCTCCATCCTGCTGCTGGTGCCCGGCTCGGTCTCGGTACTCGGCATCGAGGGCGACAACCTGCTCGGCGGCGACGACTTCGACCGCGGGATCACCACCGCGCTGCTGGAGGACATCCGCGAGGAGTACGGCACGGAGTACCAGCCCGACCTGCGCGACCGTCCGAAGATCGCCGCCACCGCCGAGACCATCAAGATCGAGCTCTCCAACCAGGAGTCCTCCGAGGTCATCCTGCCGGGCCTGGGCGCCGGGCAGCTGGTGCTGGAGACGGAGTTCGAGCGGGCCCGCTTCGAGGAGCTGATCGAGGCCCGGATCGAGCGCACCATCGAACTGACCCACAAGGCCATCATGCAGGCCAACCTGACGGTCGGGGACATCGACGAGGTGGTGCTGGTCGGCGGCTCGACCGCGATCCCGCTGGTCGCCCGCCGGCTCGGCGAGGTCTTCGGCCCGCGCCGGATCCGGCGCGGCGTCAACCCGATGCAGTGCGTGGCGCTCGGCGCGGCCGTCCAGTCCGCGCTGGTCGGCGAGGTGGAGTGCCCCGAGTGCCGGGCCCCCGGGGACCTGTCCGCCTCCAATTGCGCCAACTGCGCCACCACCCTGCTCGGCGGCGCCCGGGTCTCCTGCCCGACCTGCCACATCCCGGTCGACGCCGAAGCCGCCGCCTGCCCCAAGTGCGAGCAAGAGCTCGACGGTTCGGGTGCCACCGGGGACGGCGCGACGGTCCCGCGGCAGACCCGGGCCACCGCCGTGGTGCACGGCGGCAACTGCCCGCGCTGCGGCACCCCGGCCGCCCCCGGCGTCACCGCCTGCGAACTGTGCGGCGAGCCGCTCAACTCGGCCGCCCCCGGCCACACCAGGGTGGCGGGCACCGCCGCCGAGGACGTGGGCCTGCGCTGCGCCTCCTGCGGCCTGGTGAACCCGCCCGGCTGCGAGGTCTGCCCGGGCTGCGGCGAGCTGGCGCAGGTCACCAACCCGTTCGACATCACTCCGAAGAACCTCGGGATCGAGCTGAACGACGGCCGCCTCGCCGTCATCATCCCCAAGAACACCAGCTACCCGACGAGTTCGCCGGTCAGCCGGGAGTTCGTGGTCTCCGGCAGCGGCCGGCAGCGGCTGGAGATCGCGGTCTACGAGGGCGAGCACGAGATCGCCCAGCAGAACGAGTTGATCGGCCACCTCACCCTGCGGCTGCCCGAGGGCCTGGGCGGCCGCACCCCGGTGGAGGTCTCCTTCGGTCTCGACCGGGACCGCACCATCACGCTGTCGGTGCGGATCCAGGGCGGCGCCGAGAAGACCGTCAAGCTGGAACGGGTCACGCTGGACCCCGAGTTGAAGGTGCAGGTCGAGGAGCAGCAGCGGCAGATCGAGTCCTTCACCGACCGCTGGGGCGGCGAGCTGACCGAGGCCGAGATGCGCGAGGCGCAGCGGCTGATGGACAGCCTGGACGACCTGGCGGCCGGGCAGACCCGGGGCCGGTCGGTGGACGCGGCGCTGGAGCGGGCCCAGCAGCAGCTCAAGGCCCAGCGCTGGGTGCGCGGTTCGGAGGCGTACCTGAGCCTGTTCATCCACTACTGCGAGAAGCACCTCGATCCGAGCGACCTGGACCGGCTGCGGTCGGTGGCCGCGGAGCTGCGGCTGCGCCGCGAGGCCGCCGACTGGGAGGGCGCGGTGCGCGCGGCCCAGCGGGCGGACGAGCTGTGCGACGCGCTCGGGCACACCATGCGGATGCTGACCATGTGCAACGTCTACGTGACCCAGAACATGGTCTCGCCCGCGCTGGGCCAGCTGATCATGGCCGAGCTGCGCGGGCTGGACGAGGCGGTGGAGGCACCCAACATGGCGGAGGTCAACACCCACATGTCGAACCTGCTGGCCCTGTACGCGCAGGCGCAGCGGGAGCTGGGCAGCGAGCCGGCCCAGGAGTCGCTCGGCCCGGTCCGCCCCGAGGAGGCGGGGCCGCGATGAGCGCCGTGGACGCCTTCCCGCAGGTGCCGGGGGTCCCGGCGGCCCCGGGGGTCCAGGGGATCCCGGACGGGCCCGAGGTGCCGTGCCTGCTGTGCAGGGTCCCGGCGGATCCGCAGACCCTGCGCTGTCCCTCCTGCCGGGAGGACCTGTCCGTGCTGTTCCGGCTGCGTTACGCCGGACGGATCGACTACAACCGGGCGCTGGACGCCCTGGCGGCCGGGAACGAGCCGCTCGCGCTGGGGCTGCTGCACCGCGCGGTGGCGGCCGAGCCCGGGCTGCATCCGGCCCGGGAGCTGCTGGAATCACTGAACGTCGCCGCTCCCGCGGTGGCGGCGCGGGTGGGGCGGGAGGCCGACACGCCCTAGGACGGGGCAATCCGGCGTGCGGAGGAGCTGATCGCTTGTGATCGTGGGCGAGGTGTGATCGTCACACTTCGACCCGCTCTGCTCACAAGGAGTGACGCAATGCGTATGCGTACCACCTTCGCCGCCACCGCCCTCGCCGCGGCCGCGGTCCTCGCCGGGGCCGGCACCGCCTCCGCCGGTGAGGCCACCGCCAACGGTGCCGCCATCGGCTCGCCCGGCATCCTGTCCGGCAACGTGATCCAGGTTCCGATCAACCTGGAGGCCAACGTCTGCGGGAACTCGATCGGCATCATCTCGCTCCTCAACCCGGTCACCGGCAACACCTGCATCAACAAGTGACCCCGTGCGCTGGGGCCGTCCGTCGACCGCGACGGCCGGCCCCAGCGCCGCGTGCGCACCCCCGTTCGGGGGTGGCGGCGCGGGGCCGGGGCCCGCGACCATGGTCCCCGTCCCGCACCGCCGTCCCCAGGAGCCAGCCCGTGCCGACCACGCCGACCCCGCGCAGCTACGCCTGCGGCACCTCGGACGTCCCGCTGCTCGGCGACACCATCGGGGAGAACCTAGACCGCGCGGTGCGCGCCTTCCCCGAGCGCGACGCCCTGGTCGACCGGGCCACCGCCCGCCGCTGGACGTACGCCGAACTCACCGCCGACGTCGACGCCCTGGCACTCGGACTGCTGGAGCTCGGGATCGCCAAGGGGGACCGGGTCGGCATCTGGGCCCCCAACTGCGCCGAGTGGACGCTCACCCAGTACGCCACCGCCAAGCTCGGGGCGATCCTCGTCACGGTCAACCCGGCCTACCGCTCGCACGAGCTGGAGTACGTGCTCAACCAGGCCGGCATCCGGCTGCTGGTCGCCGCCGAGCGCTTCAAGACCTCCGACTACGCCGGGATGATCGAGGAGGTCCGCCACCGCTGCCCGGAGCTGGAGCGCGTCCTGCTGATCGGCAGCCCCGCCTGGGAAGCCGTGACCGCCGCCGGCAGGCGGGCCGACCCCTCCCGGCTCGCCGAGCGTCAGAGCGAGTTGGCCCCCGACGACCCGATCAACATCCAGTACACCTCCGGGACGACGGGCTTCCCCAAGGGCGCGACGCTCTCGCACCACAACATCCTCAACAACGGCTACTTCGTCGGCGAGCTGCTCAACTACACCGAGCAGGACCGGATCTGCATCCCGGTGCCCTTCTACCACTGCTTCGGCATGGTGATGGGAAACCTGGCCGCCACCTCGCACGGCGCCTGCACGGTCATCCCCGCCCCCTCCTTCGAGCCCGGCGCCACCCTGGCCGCCGTCGCCGCCGAACGCTGCACCTCGCTGTACGGGGTACCGACCATGTTCATCGCCGAGCTGGCCGACCCGGACTTCGACCGCTACGACCTCGGCAGCCTGCGCACCGGCATCATGGCCGGCTCGCCCTGCCCGAGCGAGGTAATGAAGGAGGTCATCGGGCGGATGGGCATGACGCAGGTGTCCATCTGCTACGGCATGACCGAGACCTCGCCGGTCTCCACCCAGACCCGGGTCGACGACCCGGTCGAGCGCAGGGTCGCCACGGTGGGCCGGGTCGGCCCGCACCTGGAGGCCAAGGTGGTCGACCCGGCCACCGGCCGCACCGTCCCGCGCGGCGAACCCGGCGAGCTGTGCACCCGCGGCTACTCCGTCATGCTCGGCTACTGGGGCGAGCCCGAGCGCACCGCCGAGGCCGTCGACGCCGCCCGCTGGATGCACACCGGGGACCTCGCCGTGATGGACGAGGACGGCTACCTCGCCATCACCGGCCGGATCAAGGACATGGTGATCCGCGGCGGTGAGAACCTCTACCCGCGCGAGATCGAGGAGTTCCTCCACGCCCACCCGGACATCCTCGACGTCCAGGTCATCGGCGTCCCCGACACCAGGTACGGCGAGGAGCTGATGGCCTGGATCCGGATGCGGGAGGGTGCCGAGCCGCTCACCGCCGAGACCGTCCGCGCGTACTGCGCCGGCCGGCTCGCCCACTTCAAGATCCCGCGCTACGTGCACGTGGTCGAGGAGTTCCCGATGACGGTCACCGGGAAGATCCGCAAGGTCGAGATGCGGGCGGAGGCCCAGCGGATCCTGGGGCTGTAGACCCCCGGCCCGGGCCCGGGCGCCCCTCCGCCCGGGCGCGTCCGGGGAGCGCGGTGGCCCGCCCGGCGGGAGAGTGTGATCATGCCCCTCGACGTCACAGTGGAACGCCTGATCCCCCTCCCGCCCGCCACGGTCGCCGCCTACGCGATGGACTGGCGCCACGACCCCGAGTGGACCCAGGGCATCCGCGACGCCACCCTCACCCGGGAGGCCGACACCGGCGGCTTCGGCGCGGGCGCCGAGATCACCCGGACCGCCCGCTTCCTGGGCCGGACCTTCTCGTACGTGCTGCGCGTGGCACGCCACGACCCGCCGACGCTCCTCGACATGGTCTCCGTCGCCGGACCGATGCCCATGCGCGTCACCTGCACCTTCGAGCCCACCCGGGCCGGCACCTTCGCCCGCATCCGCGTCCGCGGCGGCTTCCGCCTGACCGGCCCGCTGCTGTCCCACCAGGTGCGCACCGCGCTCACCGCGGACCTGCGCGCCCTGGAGGGACGGCTCACGGGGTGACCGCCGTCCCGTACGGGCCCGCGCCTCCCCTCCCGCCGCGGGCCCTCAGGGGTGTTCCTCAGGGGGTGTTCCTCAGGGACCGGTCCGGGCCGCAGGCCTCCAGGATCTCCCGCAGGTCGGCGACCGCCGCCGGGACGCCGTAGGACTCCGCGACGGCGACCGGGTTGATCACCACTTCGTCGATACCGGCCTCGAAATGGCGCTCGATGCCGGCCCGGATCTCTCGGAGCCCGCCGAACAGGAAGACGCCCTCCTCGACCAACTCCCGGGCGGACGACACCGGGTCGGACACGTCGAGGTCCAGACCCGCCCGGCGCAGCATGTCCACGTAGTGGGGCGCACACAGGTGGAATCTGGTCCCGCGCTGGGCGAGTACCATCGCATGGCGCCCCGGCCGGTCCAGCACGGCATGGACGACGGTGACGATCCGCGGCCGCTCCCGCCCGGCGTCGCGGGCGCCCTTCTCCAGTGCCGGAGCCAGGACGTCCCGCACATAGTCGGGCGGCGTCAGCCAGGTGATCGCCGTGTCGGCCACCGAACCCGCCGCCCGGGCCATGCCGGGGCGCAGCACACCCGCGCCGACCTCCGGCGGCGTGGTTCCGGCCGGCGCCGACATCCTGGGCAGCACCACCCCGCGCATCGGGAACAGCGGCCCCGCGTGGTGGTCCAACCGCCCCTCGTGCAGCAGCCGGCGCAGGACGTCCAGGTACTCCGCCACCGCCGCCGCCGGACGGGCGTAGGGCGCGCCGTGCAGCGCGGCCACGAAGCCGGGCTCGCCCGCCCCGTAACCCACCACCGGTGGATGGCCCGTCAGCGCGCCGAGCGTGCGGGCCTGCACGGCCGCGTCGTACGGATGCCGGAGCGCCGTCAGCGCCACGGACAGGCCGACCGGGATCCGGCAGCCCGCACCCGCCAGGTACGCCAGCACATGGTGCGACTCCAACGTCATGGACTGGCCCAGCCAGAGCCGCGCGGCGCCCCCCTCCCGGACCAGCTCGGCCAGCGGCAGGACGTCCCGCGGGTCCTGGACCTGGAGGGGGTACAGCACCGAGACCTTGCGCGAACTCGTCATCCCCGCCACCTCAGACCAGCACTTCCGCGTCCGGCACTTCCGCATCCGGCGCTTCCGCGTCCGGCACGGCCGGTGCCGGCAGGGCGGGCGAGCCGAGGTTGCGGGACGGCTCGGCGGGGGACGCCGACGCCTCGCGCAGCGCCCGGGCGACCTGCTCCTCCAGCGACGGGCCCGCCGGATCGGTCGCCCGGCGCACGACACCGTCGGCGACCGCCGCCGCCCGGTGCTGGCCGAAGCTGCGCCCGCCCCAGCCGTCCCGCTCGTCGCGCGGCTCCCAGGCGAGCGCGACACCGGGGCGCAGCGGGGAGGCGAAGACCGACGCGTCCCCGGCGACTCCCGGAAGGCCCGCCACGGCGTCCGCGAGCACCGGCGCGGCGCCCGCGTCCGCGGCGTCGAGGTACACCACCGCGGCGTCCCGTCGCGGATACGACCACGGACGGGACAGTACCTTCGCCCGGTACCGCACACCCAGGCCCGCCAGCCGCTCCAGCAGGGCCCGCCACACCGGCGGGGCGGCACCGGGCTCCGCCAGGTGCACGTACAGCCGCAGCAACTCGCCGGCCCGGACCGGCGAACCGTCGGGCCCGTCGACCAGCAGGAAGCCGGGCGACAGCGCCGGACGCACCGCCGGAAGCTCGACCACGCAGGGCCCGCCGACGGCCGGCGGCCCGTCCGAGCGCACCGCACCGGGCCGTACGCCGACCAGCACCCGGCCCAACTCGACCCGCACCGGAGCGTCCGGCCTGCCGTCGGCGGCCTCGACCGGCGAGCGGAGCACACCCGCCGCGACGGTCCGGGTGTGGCCGGTGGCCGCGATCAGCTCGCGCTCGAAGGTCTCGCTGCGCCGCGACATCCGGGCCGGCCCCTCCTGGCGCACGATGCCGGCGTGCCAGCGTTCGTACAGCAGGCCGGCCAGCGCCGAGCGCAGTTCGCCCCAGGTGTCCGCGGCGACCACCAGGTCGTCGTCGACCTCGACCCGCGGCGTGCCGTCGGTGATCCGCAGGCCGCCGAGCGCCGCGCGCAGGGCCGGGGAGAGCGGAGCCGGGGAATGCTGATGGGACACGATCGTCTCCTGATCCCGTTGTCGATCCGTACGAGTGGGCGTGGGCCCGCGGTCAGTCCTGGACGAGGCCGAGCACCTCGGCGGACCGGAGCGGGTCGAGCAGAGCGTTGCGGCCCACCCCGGCGGCCCCGCGGAGGACGGCGGTGAGGCGGTGGGTGAGGGTCGCCGTGGCGATCGTGCGCTCGAACAGGTGCCAGCCCGCGTACCGGGTCACCCGGACGGTGAACTGCCTTTCGTCGGCGGCGGGTTCGGAGCGAACCCGGCGGTATCCGGACCAGAACGCGGCGATCTGCGGACGCACCGCGTCGAGCTGCTCGGCGCCACTGCGCATCAGCGCCTCGTGGACCTCGGCGGGCGGGACCGGGGTGTCCGGTCCGAGGCCCGCGAACATTCCGACGGCCGCCCGGTGGAGCCATTGTCCGACGTACGCGCCGACATCCCGGGCCGGGTCGGCGATCCGGAACTCCTCCCAGTCCGTCAGATACAGGTCGTCGCCGGACAGCAGGAACTGGTCGAGCCGCAGGTCGCCGTGGATCGGCACCGCGGGCGCGGCCGCGCTCGACCCGGCCAGTTCCCGCAGGGCGGCCCGGACCCGCTTGTCGTGCTGCAGCATCGACCACACCTCCAACTCGCCCCCGCTGGCGGCGGCGTAGTCCTCGGCGGTCAGCTCGACCAGCCGGGCGGTGGACCCTTCCCGCCCTCCGGTGGCGGGTTCGGGCAGGTCGGCGGGGTGGACCGGCATGCGGTGCAGTTCCGCGAGCGCCAGGCCGGCCCGGTGCGACAGTGCGGCGTCGAAGCGGCCCTGATCGGCGAGCAGGTTGCCCGGCACCGCGTCGACCAGGCGCTCGTGCACCAGCAGCAGGGCCCCGGGGTCGGCGCCGAGGAAGGCCGGCGAGTGCCAGTGCTCCGGAGGGCGACCGGCGGCCAGCACCTGTTCGAACGCGCGGGCCCGGTCGAAGCGTTCGGCGGCGAGCGGCTGCGCGAGCCGCTTCACGAACACCTCCCGGCCGTCGGTGGTCGGGCCCGCCCAGTTGTCGTTCCGTCCAGGCCGGCTGATGGGCGTCCGGTCCGCGAACGGTGCCACGCCCAGGCGTTCGAGAGCCTGGACGACATCGGGGACGTGGTCGAGTGGAACCGGTGCGAAGACGCCGGTGGGGTCCGTTTCGGGGACCGGCCCCGTCGGCGTTCCGGCCGTGTCCCGGATCGCGGTGATCGTCGCTGCCATGGGAGCCACCGTAGGCGGCGGCGCCCCCTGGCGGGCAGCCGCACGGTCCTGCCAGGCACGGCCCGCGGCGGGGGTGGCAGAGCCCTGCCGGACGGGGTCGTGCGCCGCACGTCCCTGCCGGACGGCGGGCGGAACGGTGAGGTTCCGACCGGATGTCGGACGTGTCGGCAGGGAACTGGCGGGAGATCCGGATTCGCCTCCCCGGGGGCGCAGTTGTCTGCCTCTGGGCGGGTGGGGGCGGTGGCTGGTGTGCTGATGGTGCTGCAACCGGCAGCGGACGTGTGATCGAACGGAGTCAGCATGGACAGCAGCGACCTGATGGGTGGTTACTCCGCCTACACCACGCCGGGTGCGGCCCGGAACGACCTGGTGTCGATCCCCGACGGGACGGAGGGGTTCACGCCCGTCGTCACCATCATCTCGGTGATCTCGATCATCGTGAGCCCGGCCACCATGTCCCTCCTGTAGGAGGGGCACTCCGGGTGTCCGGCTCGGGCCCGCACGGCACGGACCCCGTGCTGCCGCGATCCCGTGGCGGCGGGGCTCCGTGCCCCGTACGGCCCGCCGACCTGACCGAGCCCGAAGGGGCGGGGTCCCAGCGGTGCTGCAACCGGCAGCGAATGTGCGAACGAATGGAGTCAGCATGGACAGCAGTGACCTGATGGGCGGCTACTCCGCCTACACCACGCCGAATGCGGCGCGGAACGACCTGGTGTCGATCCCGGACGGGACGGAGGGGTTCACGCCCACGATCACGATCTCGATCTCGGTGTTGGTCACCGTCATCGTGAGGGGTTGCAACTGAGCCTTCGGCCCCGTGTCGTGGCGCCGGCGCGGGCTTCGGCCCGTGCACCGGCGGCGGCGGACGCCGATCGGTCCGGAACGTGGGGATTCGCGTGAACGCAAGCAGCCTGATGGGTGGTTACTCCGCCTACACCACGCCGGGTGCGGCCCGGGACGAGCTGGTGTCGGTTCCCGACGGGGCCGAGGCCAGTGTCAGCGTGACCAGTCTGGTCATCTCGTGGATCGCCTCCATCATCGCCAAGACCCTGACCTGAGCCATCGGTCGGTGTGTCGCGCCGCCGGCACGGTCCTCGGGCCGTGCCGGCGGCGGCGTTCGGCGTTCAGCGCTCCCGGGGGGCCGACGTGGTGCGGTGGACCCAGCCGGCGATCGCCACTCGGGAGGAGCAGCCGAGCTTGCGCATGGTCTCGCGGATGTGGTTCACCACGGTCCATTCGGAGATGCTCAGTTGCCGGGCGATCTGCTTGTTGCTCAGGCCCTCGGCGATCAGCCGGGCGACCTCGCTCTGGCGGGGCGTCAGCACCGCGTCGGCGGACGGCTCGGCCGCCGTGGCCCGGGGGGACGCGGCGGGCCGGTCCGGAACGGGTTCCGACGGGTCGCCGGGCGTCCGCGCGGCGACGCAGCCGAGCGCGAAGTCACGGATCAGGTCCGGAAGTTCGACCGCAGAACCGGCCGCCATGGCGGCGAGCGACTCGCGGTCGCCGAGCAGCAGCCGCCGCTCGACCCGGCCGACGGTGAAGTCGGGTTCCGTCGGGTCGTCGAGCAGGTGGCGCCGGACGGTGTGGAAGCAGCCCAGCGCCCGGGCGACCGCGGCGGCGCGGGCGGCGGGGCCCGGCAGCAGCGGGCTGCCCATCAGGGAGAGGAGCGCGCCGAGCGCGGCCGGGGCTCCGAGGGGGCGCAGCGTGGCCAGTGCGCGGTCGAGGTAGTTGGTCGAGTCGGCCGCTCGTCCCGCCGCCGCCGCGAACGCGCTCAGGTGCAGCAGCGCGAGGCCGGCGACCAGGTTGTCCCGGGTCTGGATGGCCTCGGCGAGCGCGCGGGTGGCGAGCGCGGCCGCGGTGCCCGCGGAGCGGTGGAGGAACTCGGCCAGCGCGGTGTCGAGCAGCCGGCGACGGGCCAGGTGGCCGCCGTCGGTGCCCGGTTCGATGGCCTGGTGCAGCAGCGCGAGCCCCTCGTCCGGGCGGCTCGGGGTGATGGCGATCCCGCGCAGGTGCCTGATCCTGACGGTGAGCTCGCCGTCCGCCGGGTCCTCGTGTCCCGCGTCGCCGGGCCGAACCCCGTCGAGGATGGCCAGCGCCGCTTCCGGCTCGTCGTTGCGGACGGCGGCCTCGGCCAGCAGCAGGGCCGCCCGCCAACGGCTGTCCCGGTCGGCGTCCGGGCCGCCCAGCGAGGCCAGTCCGGCGGGCCAGTCGAACGGGGTGCCGATCGCGTAGTGGTACACCCGGGACAGCTCGGCGAGGTCGAGCGCCTCTTCCGCGAGCCCGGCGGCGACCAGTGTGTCGAGCGCCCGGCGGATGTTCCCCTCCTCGCTGCGGAACGCGATGATCCCGCCCGCCTGCGGGCCGCCCGTCATGAGGCGGACGATGGATCCGGCCAGCCGGGCGTGGTGCCGGGCGTGCGCGAGCCGGACGTCCTCCAGTCCGTTCGCCGACTCGCCCGTCTGCTTGTCCGGTCGGTACGACCAGCGGCCGAAGGAGAGGTGCAGCCGGGTACGGGTGTAGCCGTCGAGACGACCCGAGGGAAGCGCGGAGAGGCGGAGCAGGTGCCGGCCGAGCAGTGACTCCAGGGCGGCCGGGTACTCGTCGAGGCCGACCCCGGAGATCTGCCGGAGCGACTCGGGTCCCGCGCCGCCGCTGAACACGCGGGCGCAGGCGAGCAGTCGGCGTCCGGCGTGGCTCAGGCCGCGCAGCGCCTCGGGTTCGGAGTCGTCCGGGCCGTACGCGTCCAGTAATCGCGCGAGGCCGTCGATGGCGGGCCGGGGCCGGTCCGGAAGCGCTCCGGCCCGGGACTGGCCGTCGAGCGCGGCCCAGAGGACCTCCGGCCCCTCCAGGGCCGCGATCCGTGCGGCCAGGCCGATCGCCCCGGGGTTGCCGTGGAGTTCCACGCAGGCTCGGGCGACGGCCAGTTGGTTGTGCCGCCCGACCTGGAAGGCGGGGTTGAAGGCGCGCAAGCAGGCCACGAAGAGCTCCACGGAGGGCACCGAGGCCAATGCCTCGACGTCGATGGCGCAGCAGTCCAGCGGCACCGGGAGCGGGGGAACGCTCCGGTGTGCGAAGCCGTCCTGCGCCACCGGCCGGCGCGTGGTGACCAGGGCCTTCACGCCCGTCCCGGCCAGCGCCCGGGCCAGCCGGGCCAGGACCTGCCGGTCGGGGTCGCGTCGCGCGCCGTCCAGCAGCAGCACGGACGGGGCGTCGTCGGATTCGCGGGTTCGGGTGATCCAGCGGCGCAGGCCGTCCGCCCAGCCGTCCCCGGGTGCCGGCGCGATCCGGCCGATCGTTCCGCCGGTGCGGGTCCGGTGGGCGAGCGCGACCTCCTCGGCGAGCCGGCTCTTGCCGATCCCCGGCGCCCCGGACAGCAGCACGCCGTCGACGTCCGGCCGTTCGAGCACGGCCAGTACCTCGGCGAGCTCGCCCGCCCGCCCGACCGTCTCCATCGGGAACGGGCCTGTGGCGGCGGGCGGTCGGGCGACGGCCGGCGGTCCGGTCCCGGACAGCCGGTCGGCCGCCGTCGCTGCCGCGACGGCGAAATCAGCGGACGTCATACGCGTCTCCAGAACGTGCCGGCGCGGTGGGTGACCCGGCCGTGTGGGTTCATTGTGACGGGCCGGTCGGCTCGGGCGTCGCGCCGATGGCGCGCATCGGCCCGGCCGGGTGGGGCTGATTTTCGATCAGAGCGCTTGCTGGGCAAGGAAGTTGGTACATCGCACGGATCCTGCGGCGGATCGGCTCCAGTGGGTACTGGTCGGCGTAGATGACGAGTTTGACCGTCACCCCTTCCAGCAGGCTGCGGAGCATGATCCCCTCCAGGTGGGGATCCTCGGCGCCGCGGGCGTGGAACAACTCGCGGAGCCGCTCCTCCAGTTCGGCGAGCAGCCGGTCCTTCCTGGCCTCCGCCGCCGCGTACAGCGGATGCGTCCCCGGATCGATCATGAGGCCCAGGGCCATCTGCTGGATGTGACGCGTGCGGTGGGCCGCCAGCAGTGCGCGGTCGATGATGGCGGACAGCCGCTCGTCCGGAGTGCCCTCGACGTCCAGGACCTGGTGGACGCCCTCCAGGTAGCGGTCCAGCAGTTCGTCCGCGAGTGCGTGCTTGGTCGGGAAGTAGTAGCTGATCAGTCCGCGCGAGACGCCTGCCTGCTCGGTGATGTCGGAGACGGTGGCCTGGTGGAAGCCCTTCCTGGCCAGGACGTCGATGGCGGCGGTGACGATCCGCTCGCGGGACGCTTCCCGCAACCGGGCGTTGACATGAGGTGAGCGAGGTGACACGCGGGCTCCAGGGCTTCGGCCGCCATGGCGGTTGACTGTACAGACATCCAGTCAACGGGACCAGACCGCTTGCTCGTTCGCCCTGGAAGTACTTCGACGAGCAGGTTCACCCCTCCGTCTCCGCCCGGCGCCGCCACGGGCCCGACCGGCGCGAACAGTGATGGCCGACGAGGATCTCCGTCCTCGCCGGCCATCGGTGCTCGTGGCGGTTACCGCGCGCCCCACTCCTGATCGGTCGGCACGATCTCGCGGCCGAGCGGCATCAGCGAGACCGGGATCATCTTCAGGTTGGCCCAGCCGAAGGGGATGCCGATGATCGACAGGAACAGCGGAATGCTGGTGATCAGGTGCCCGATGGCCAGCCACCACCCGGCGAAGACCAGCCAGATGACGTTCCCCACGCACGACGCCGGCCCGGCGTCCGGCCGTTCCACCGCCGTGCGCCCGAACGGCCACAGGATGAAGCCGGCGAGCCGGAAGGACGCGATGCCGAACGGGATCGTGACGATGAGTACGCAGCAGATGATTCCGGCGAGCGTGTAGGCAAGCGCCATCCAAATGCCGCAGAAAATCAACCAGATGACATTGAGGATGAACCTTATTGCGCTCATGCTTGGTACCTTCTCACGACCGATGGCGTTGCCCTACGACCGTGCCATGCCCGCTGGTGGGCGTGTCTACGCCCTTAGGGGTTGTTCCTCAGGGTCCGGTCCGGGCCGAAGCCTCGGGTAGGGATTTCTTCGGATTCAGCTCCCGCCGAGAAGGCCCGGGTCCGCGACGGCCGACGACCCCGCAGCTCGAATCAGCCGTTCCGGCGCATGTGGTGGACGCCGGCCTGCCAGTCACGCGGCGTTATGCCGTAGGCCGCGCGGAAGGCGCGGGTGAAGTGGCTGGAGTTGGCGAAGCCCCAGCGCCGGGCGATCCCCGCCACCCCGAGCTCCCCCGCCATCGGCCGGAGCAGGTCCCGGTGGCAGCGCTCCAACCGCTGGGTCCGGATCCACCCGCCGACCGTGGTGCCCCCCTCCTGCTGGAACAGCTTGTGGAGGAAGCGGACGGACATGAAGTTCGCCGCCGCGATCGCGGACGGTGACAGGTCCGGATCGCGGAGGTTGCGCAGGATGTACTCCTTGACCCGCTCGAAGGAGGCCGCTGTCCGTGAACCCTGCGGCCGGGCGCGCCCGGCCCGGTCGTCGACGAACAGCGCCAGCAGGTCGAGTGCCGTGGCCGCGGCCCGGCGCCCGACGGCCTCGTCCAGCTCCGCCGCCTCGTGCGCCATCCTCGACAGGTAGTCCGTCAGCAGCGCGGCGCTGCCCTCGGCGCCGCTGAACGCCGTGGCGGTGAGTGCCCGCAGGTCCTTCTCCCGCACATCCAGGTCGGCGCGGGCGAAGTGGAAGGAGGTGAAGACGAACTCCTCCTCCATCCTCTTCCGGAAGACCCGGGAGGTGTCGGTGATGGAGAACCCGCCGGGCCCGATGAGCGTCTGCCTGCCGTCCTGTTCCTTGAGGGCGGTGCCCCGTTCCTGGAGGCTGAGGACGAGCGTCGGCGAGTCGCCGTCGGCGGTCAGGTGCCTGCAGCGGGTCACCGCCTGGGGCCCGGCCTGGACCCTGGAGATCCGCAGGCAGCCCAGCCGGTCGCCGACGATCTCCCCGGGCGACGGCACCTCCTCCAGGAAGTCCACGGTCATCGGCACGAAGGTACGGGACACGGCGTCCTGCCAGCTCTCCGCCCGGTCGGAGGCGGACAGCGACGCGGTGGAGAGAGATGCGGACCTCGGGTTCCCCTCGGGTCGATCGGTCATCGGGACACCCGGCCCCGGGGGTCCCGTGGCTCGGACGGCCCGGTGCCGCCGCGGGTGTCGCGCCACTGGCTCGGTGAGATGCCGTACGAGGCACGGAAGAGCCGGCTGAAGTGGGCCGGATCGGTGAAGCCCCACCGCTGCGCCACGCCGGAGACCGTGCTGTTTCCGCTGTTCTTGTGGGAGAGGTCCTCGGCGCTCGCCTGGAGCCGGCGACGCTGGATCAGGCGGCTGACGGTGGTCCCCTCCCCTTCGAAGAGCTTGTGGAGGGAGCGAACGGACATGCGGTGCGCGGCCGCGATCGTCTGCGGTCCGAGCACCGGATCCTTGAGGTGCCGGTCCACGTAGGCGTGGATCTCCGAGATCCGGGTGCGGCGGGAGTCCTCCGCGGACGGCGCGTCACGGGCGGCCTGCTCGGTGACGAGGACGGCCACCAGGTCGGCGAAGTTGCACGCCAGCCGACCGGCGACGAGCGCCGGGCAGTCCTCGGCCGTCTCGACCAAGGCCAGCAGGGACTGCTTGACCAGGGCGGCCACCGGGCCGCCGGCGTCGGCCGCGGTGGCCGTCACCCGTTCCAGCTGCTCGTCGCGCACGCCGAAGGTCCGGCGGGGAAGCAGGCACACCCTGACGTCCACTCCGTCCGGGTAGTCGACCACATGGGGGGTCTCCGTGTACCAGAAGGAAACCGCTCCCGCGGGGACCTCGACCGTCCGGCCGTCCTGTTGCACCACGGCACCGGTGGCCCCCATGACGGCGACCACGACGTACCCCTCGGCCTGCCGGGTGCCGCGGGCGATCTCCCGCAGGCCGCGGGTGAAGCGGCGAGGGCCGGCGTGGGCCGTGATGAAGAGCAGGTGTCCCAACTGCCGGGTCGTCATCCGGCCCGGGGTCGACGCAGGCTCGTACGGGGCGATCGTCACGGGCACGGCGGCGATGGAGACGGCCCGGCTCCGGCGATGACCGGTGTTCCCGTCCTTCGGGAAACCGGCCGGGTCGGTCACGGATGTCATGGGTCCTCTCCCTCCGCTCGGCACGGCATCCAGCATGGAACACGGGATGACTTACGTCGGCGGCCGAATGACTGTGAAGCGACTGTGGGTGGTGTGTCGCCGGACACATGACTCTCAGCGCATTTCAGCCGTGCAATGCGTGCACCTACACTGCGACGGTCCAGGTCAGAGCACTGGCACAGGCACAGAGGAAGATCGGATGTCAGGCACCACACTGTTCGGCCGGGACGAGGAGCTGGCGGCCGTCGACGCACTGGTCGACGCCCTGCCCGAGCGTGGCGACGCGCTGCTGATCCACGGGGCCCCCGGGATCGGCAGGTCCGCCCTCCTGGACCATGCCGCCGCCCGGGCGCGCGCCTGCGGATTCACCGTCCTCAGGGCCTCGGGTGTCCGGGCCGAGAGCGATCTGCCGTTCGCGGGGCTGCACCAGCTGACCCACACCGTGACGGACCTCGTCGCGCGCCTGCCCACCCCCCAGGCGCAGGCGCTGCTGGGGGCCTTCGGCATGGTGGAGCCGCCCCCCGGTGCCTCCGGGCCCCAGCTCTTCGTGCTGTCCCTGGCCACCCTCGGCCTGCTCGGCGCGGCGGCCGCCGAAGCCCCCGTTCTGATGGTCGTGGACGACGCCCAGTGGCTGGACGGGCCGACCCTGGACGTCCTCGCGTTCGTCGCACGCCGCGTCGGCGCCGAACCCGTCGGCCTGCTCGTCGCCGTCCGCGAGGACCGTACGGTGTGGCGGGGCACCCCCGGCATCCGCGAACTGCACCTCGCGCCCCTGGCGCCGGTCGCGGCCGACGCCCTGCTGGACGCCCGCCACCCCGCTCTCGCCCCGGGGACGCGCCGCCGGGTGGCGGAGCTGTCGGTCGGCAACCCCCTCGCACTGACCGAGCTCCCGCTCATCCTGGGGGCGGACGGGGCACCCGCGGACTCCAGGGTGCTGCCGGAGCTTGCGCTCACCACCCGACTGGAGCGCGCCTTCTCCGTTTCGCTGGCCGACCTTCCGCCTGACACGCGGCACGCGCTGCTGGTCGCGGCCACCGCCGACGACGGCGCGCTGACCGAGGTGCTCGCCGCGGCCTCGGCGCTGACGGGCACCGAGATCTCCGTACGGTCCCTGGAACCCGCCATGGCCGCGGGTCTGGTGCGCGTCGACGGGTTCCGGATCGACTTCACCCACCCGCTGGTGCGCTCCGCCGTCCTGGGCTCGGCCCCGCTCGCGGACCGTCTCGCCGCCCACGACGCGCTTGCCCGCACCCTCCAGGGACAGCCCGACCGGCAGGCGTGGCACCGGGCCGCGGCCGGCGGCCGTCCCGACGAAGCGGTGGCGCGGCAACTGGACCGGGCCGCGTTCAGCGCGAAGGAGCGCGGCGCCGCCGCGGCCGCCCTGACCGCGCTGGAACGCGCCACCGCGCTGAGCGAGGTGCCGTCGGGCAGTGTGGCCCGCCTCCTCGGTGCCGCGGAGCTGCGCTTCGAACTCGGGCAGGCGGATCGAGTGTCGGAGCTGCTCCAGCAGGCCGAATCGCTGGGCCCGGACGTGCTGGAACGGGCCCGCGTGGTCCTGCTGCGCGAATGGCTGGAGTCGGAGTCCGACACGAGCACGTCCCGGATCCACCTGCTGGTCGCCACGGCCGAGCAGGCCGCCGAGGCCGGCGATCCCGCACTCGCGCTGCGGCTGCTGCGCGTGGCCGCGTGGCGGTGCTGGTGGGCGGACCCGGGGCGAGAGCTGCGGGAGCGCGTCGTGACGGCCGCCGAGCGGCTACCGGTCCCGGAACTCCACCCGGACCTGGTGTGCACGCTGGCGGGGGCCGCCCCGCTGGAGGCGTCGGCGACGGTGATCGACCGGCTGCGGCGCCTCGAGCGTGAGGGCGGGTACGACGTCGTGACCGCCGCCACGCTGGCCAACGCGGCCATCATGGTGAACGGGTTCGACCAGGTCACCGGATTCGCCCGCCACGCGGCGAACGGACTGCGTCGTCAGGGGCGCCGGGGCCCGCTGACCAAGACACTGGTGCTCCTCGCCCTCGCCACCGTGCACACCGCCGACTGGGAGACCGGACTCCCGGCGGCGGCCGAGGCCGCCCGGCTGGCCGAGGAGACCGCACAGCCACGGTGGCTGACCGGTGCGCGGGTGGCGAAGGCCCAGTTCGCCGCGCTGCGCGGGGACCTGGACACCGCGCTGGTCGCGATCGGCGAGGCGGAGGGCCAGGGGCTGACCGTGGTCGACCCCTCCAAGCTCGCGTACATCCAGATCACCCGCGGCCTCATCGGCCTCGCCGCGGGCAATTTCGCCGAGGCGTTCTCCTGCGTCTGGCGGGTCTTCGACCCGGCCGATCCCTCCTACCACCCGTTCATGCAGACCATGGCCATCACCGAGTTGGCCGAGGCCGCCACCGGCGACGACCAGCGCGCCATGGCGAAGGCCGCCCTGCGACAGCTCCTCACGTCCGCCGGGACGAGCGAGGTCCAGATGATCCGGGTGAGCCTGGGATTCGCCCGGGCGCTGCTCGCCGACGACGAGCACGCCGAAGAGCACTTCCGGTCGGCGTTCGACCTGGACATGTCCCGAACCCCCTTCGTCCGTGCCCGGCTGATGCTCGCCTACGGCACCTGGCTCCGGCGTCGCCGCCGGGTGATGGAGGCCCGCACCCCGCTGCGGATCGCCCGGGAGTCCTTCGCGGCCATGGGCGTGGAGCCCTGGCGCGAGCGGGCGGCCCAGGAGCTCCGCTCGGCGGGCGAGGGCAGCAGGAGCCAAGGCCGCCCCGACCGGGACCTGCTCACGCCCCAGGAGGTCCAGATCGCCCGGCTGGCGGCGCAAGGGCTCTCCAACAAGGAGATAGGCCGGCAGCTGCACCTGTCGCCCCGGACGATCGGCACGCACCTGTACCGGGCCTTCCCGAAGCTCGGGATCACCTCCCGCAGCCAGCTGAGCGAGAAGCTGGGCGCGGACTGAGCACGACCCGTTCGGTCGGGGATGTTCCGGTGGTGCACGGCGACGTGACAGCCCGTGCACCTTGCGGCTGCCGGGCCGGCCGGGAAGGGGGTTCGTCGTGGCCGTGCCCGGTCTCGGGGAGCGGCGCGGTCAGGCGGTTCCACCGACCGCCGCCGCTCCGGTCCGGGTGGCCTGACTCGGCCCGACTCCTCTGTCCTGCAAGCTATTTGGTCCTCGGTCCGAGGTGTCGTCAAGGCCTTCTCCGAGGAGTGGACGCCACTCGGGATGAGCACCGTCCAGGGCGGGCGGAGCCGCCGGAACCTCGGTTTGTTGAACGTTTGTCCAGCCGTTCCGCTCCTTGTATGAATGGCGCCAGAAGAACGTCCCCTCCTGAGCGCCCCGTTGCCGGCCCCGCCGCCCCGCCGTCCGGCGAGCCGCCCCCGCCGGCATCCGCACAGCACCACCTCCAATCGGTCGGAGTCCCCCGTGAACCAGTCGGGTCCCTCGCCCATGCTCGAAACCCCCGCGCCCGAAGCCGAAACCCACCTGCTCGACCAGGCCGCCCGCG
The DNA here is from genome assembly GCF_053611565.1 of Kitasatospora sp. NPDC054795. Classification (NCBI taxonomy): domain Bacteria; kingdom Bacillati; phylum Actinomycetota; class Actinomycetes; order Kitasatosporales; family Streptomycetaceae; genus Kitasatospora; species Kitasatospora sp. NPDC054795. The sequence continues at coordinate 31,082 of NZ_JBSHAP010000023.1, read as the reverse complement.
GCGGGGACAGCGGCTGCATCGACGTCCTCTCCCCGCCGCCCGGAACCGATCCCGAGGACTGTCTCTACGTCGCCCTGCACGTCCACGGTGCGGCCTCCGTCCGACGCGGCGGTGTCAGCAGCGTGCTGGCACCGGGGGACCTGCTGATCAGCGCCACCCCGCACCCGGCGGGCCTGTTGCAGGACTCCGAGTGCCGGATGGTCCGCTTCCGTGTCCCCTGCTTCTACCTGGACGTCCGGCAGAGCGATGTCCGGCGCGCGGGCGGGCTGATGGCGCGCGGGAACAAGGGGATCGGTTCGCTCGCGTGCCAGCTCCTCCACGCCCTGGCCACCCAGGCGCGGGCCCACCGGGCCCGGCCGGACCACCTCCTCGCGTGCAGCGCCTCCGACATCGTCGCCATCCTGGTGGCCGAGTTGCTCGACCGGGAGGACCCGGAACACTCCAACGGCGCGGCCGAGCTGCTGTCCCGGATCCGCGTCCACATCGAGCAGAACCTCGCCGACCCGAACCTCTCGCCCGGATCGATCGCCCGCTCGCAGCACATCTCGGTGCGCTACCTCCACAAGCTCTTCCAGCAGGACGGAATGACCGTGGGCCAGTGGGTGCGACGGCGTCGGCTGGACGCCTGCCGTCGGGAACTGGGGCGCCCGTCCCGTCGGCAGGCCAGTGTGTCCGCCGTCGCGCACCGCTGGGGCTTCGTCAGCCACTCCCATTTCAGCCGGGCGTTCCGCGACGCCTTCGGAATCTCGCCCCGTGAGTGGCAGGCCTACGCCGCCCGGACCGAGGGCAACCACTCCGCGTCCTGATCGCGACACCGCGTGAATGCAGTGAATTGACGTTGCATCAGACAGTTGTCCCGGATCGCCGGGGCGTCCTGTTCGGCGGCGTCGGGGCGCGGCGGCCCGGGTGTTCCGCTCGCTGTGCGTCCGGGAATGTCCTGACGGCGCACGGTCGGCCGAATCGAGCCCGCCGACCGCTTCAGTGCGCTGCAGGGCCACTGGTCATGCGCTGCGGAAGTCCTTCGCGCACCGTCGGTTGCCTAGGTTTCGCCGGGCGGCCCCGTCGGGCCGCGATCAGTCAGTGGAAAGGCAACAGCCCATGCAGTTCGGGATATTCAGCGTCGGCGACGTGACGGTCGACCCGACCACGGGACGGGCGCCGAGCGAGCGCGAGCGGATCAAGGCGATGCTGGCCATCGCGCTCAAGGCCGAGGAGGTCGGCCTGGACGTCTTCGCCATGGGCGAGCACCACAACCCGCCGTTCGTCCCGTCCTCGCCGACGACCATGCTCGGCTGGATCGCCGCGAAGACCGAGCGGATCGTCCTGTCCACCGCGACCACGCTGATCACCACCAACGACCCGGTGAAGATCGCCGAGGACTACGCGATGCTGCAGCACGTCGCCGACGGCCGCGTCGACCTGATGCTCGGGCGCGGGAACACCGGCCCGGTCTACCCGTGGTTCGGCCAGGACATCCGCCAGGGCATCCCGCTCGCGGTCGAGAACTACGCGCTGCTGCACCGGCTCTGGCGCGAGGACGTGGTCGACTGGGAAGGCCGCTTCCGCACCCCGCTGCAGGCCTTCACCGCCACGCCGCGCCCGCTGGACGGCGTGCCGCCGTTCGTCTGGCACGGATCGATCCGCAGCCCCGAGATCGCCGAGCAGGCCGCCTACTACGGCGACGGCTTCTTCCACAACAACATCTTCTGGCCGCAGGAGCACACCCGGCGGATGGTCGAGCTCTACCGCGAGCGCTACGCGCACCACGGCCACGGCACGCCCGAGCAGGCGATCGTCGGCCTCGGCGGGCAGGTGTTCATGCGGAAGAACTCCCAGGACGCGGTGCGCGAGTTCCGTCCGTACTTCGACAACGCGCCGGTGTACGGGCACGGGCCCTCGCTGGAGGAGTTCACCGAGCAGACCCCGCTGACCGTGGGCAGCCCCCAGGAGGTCATCGAGCGCACCCTCGGCTTCCGCGAGGCCGTCGGCGACTACCAGCGCCAGCTGTTCCTGATGGACCACGCCGGCCTGCCGCTGAAGACGGTGCTGGAGCAGCTCGACATCCTCGGCGAGGAGGTCGTGCCCGTCCTGCGCGAGGAGTTCGCCAAGGGCCGGCCCGCGACCGTCCCCGACGCCCCCACCCACGCCACGCTCCGGGACGCCGTCCCCGCCGCCTCCTGACCAGGATGGAGTCCTCCATGGAACCGAACTCGCCGATCACCCTCGCCGTGATCTCGGGCGGGCTCAGCCTGCCCTCCTCCACCCGCCTGCTGGCGGACCGCCTCGCCGAGGCCACCTCCGCCCACCTGGCCGACACTGGCCGTGAAGTCCGGGTCCGCCTGCACGAGTTGCGCCCGCTGGCCACCCCCATCGCACACCACCTGCTCTCCGGCTTCCCCTCGCAGGCACTCGGCGGCGTCCTGGAGGAGGTGGGCACGGCCGACGCGCTGATCGCCGTGTCCCCGATCTTCTCCGCGTCCTACAGCGGCCTGTTCAAGTCGTTCTTCGACCTGCTCGACCCCGGAGCCCTGGCGGGCAAGCCGGTGCTGATCGGCGCGACCGGCGGCACCGCGCGCCACTCGCTGGCCCTGGAGCACGCGCTGCGCCCGCTCTTCGCCTACCAGCGCGCCCTGGTGGCCCCGACCGCCGTCTTCGCGGCCTCCGAGGACTGGGGCGGGGCGGGTGACGCGCGCACCGACAGCCTGCCGGCGCGGATCGAACGGGCCGGGGGAGAGCTCGCGGCGCTGACCCGCTCGGCCCTGGCGAATCCGCGGCCCGCCGACCGGCCGGCGGTGACGCCCTCCGCGCTCGGCTTCCACTGACGGAGTCCCGGGTAGGGGTTCGGCCGGCGTCAACTCCCCGTGAGGATGGTCCGGGTGCGCCGCGACGGACTTCCGGATATCGCTTTTCCCTTGGTGGCGGCGCCCGGTGGCGGAGTGCCGATGACGGGGGACTCGTCGTGGGCGAACCGGTGAACTCCCGATTCCCCCGGATCTGCCGGGCCGGCGGGCGAAAGGCGGGCCGGGGGAATCGATCCGGATCGGCGCGAACCGGTGCGTGCGCCGTGGCGGGCGGGCGCGGGTGACGGTCCGCCGTCCTGGCCGCTGCCTGCGCGGGGGCCGGTCCCGGATGCGGCCGGACGGGTTCGGAGTCGGCGCGCTCCGTTGTCGCGGGCGGAAAGTTCGTGCGTGAAACGTGATAAAAGCGGCTGGATCAAGCTCTGCCACAAACGTGATCGCGCCGTTTTCCGCGCGGCGAGTCGGTTCGTGTCGCTACTGGGTGAGGATCGGACCGGGACGGGAACGTCACGGTGTTCCTGCGGAAATGCGGATCCGGTGGCCGCGGACGGCGGTGCCCGGGCAGGGGAGGCGGGCCCGGTCCGGCGCCGCGGGTGGACAGGACGAAGGGACGGGATCGGATGCTCCTGGAGCGCGACGAGGTTCTTGGCATGGCTGCGACAGCGGCGGCGGCCGTACGGGCGGGCAGCGGGCGCTCGGTCCTGCTCTCGGCGCCCGTGGCCGGCCGGGGGCGGACCGCGGCGTTGGAGGCGATCGTCCGGCAGCAGGCCGGCGGCGACGCCATGCGCGTCGGACGGGCGCGCGGCGTACCGGAGGAGACGGCGTTCCCGTTCGGGCTGGTCCGGCAGCTCTTCGCGGACGACGAGGCCGTTCCCTTCTCGGCACCGGGCGGACCGGACGAACAGCGGCTGTTCCACCGGCTGGTGACGCGCCTGGCCCGGTCGGCCGCCGAGCGGCCGGCGCTGCTGGCGGTGGACGACCTCCACCACGCCGACGAGCCGTCCCGGCGCTGGATCGGCTACCTCGCCCGCCGCATCGCCGACATCCCCGTCCTGCTGGTGGCCACCGAGTGCGCCGACCGGTCCGGTCCGGCCGCCTTCCCGCCCGCCACGGGCGTGTCCGTCGCCCTGCGCCCGCTCAGCGTGTCGGCGGTCATCCGCATCGCCCGAGCCGCGGGCCTGGACCAGAAGGCCGCCGTGACCTGCGTCGAGGCGGGTGTCGGCAACCCGGCCCTGGTGCGGGCGCTGGTCGCCGACCTCGGTGACGGGCCGCTCCCTCGCCCGCCGTCGGCCCGGTCGCACAGCCGCTACCGCGACACGATCGCCGACTGGCTGCGGAGGGCGGACCCCTGCCTGCGCCACGCCTGCCTCGCCGTCGTCGTCGCGGCCGAGGAGGGGATGCCGGCCGGCCCCGGCCTCCTCCACCGGCTCTCCGGCCTCTGCACGTCCCGGCGTCCCCCGGGCGAGCGGTCGGTGCGCCGCCTGAGCAGGCTGCTGAGCCACCCCCTCGCGAGGGAGGCCGTGCTCGCCGCCGCCGAGCCGGAGGAGGTCGCCGAGCTGCACACGCGCATGGCGGAACTGCTCGACGAGAGCGGTGCGCCGGCGACGGCCGTGGCCTCCCGGCTCCTGCGGGTGGACCGGCCCAGCGAGGTGTGGATGGCCCGTTCGCTGGCCGACGCCGCCGAGGAGGCGATGCGCGCCGGCCAGGTCGCGGAGTCCGCCGCGTATCTGCGCCACGCGCTGAGCGGCCCGCTCGATCCCGACCGGCGTGCCGCCCTCTGCCTGCGCCTCGGCGCCCTGGAGCTTCCGAACAACGCGACCGCCGGCATCCGCAGGCTCCACACCGGGCTGGAACTGCACACCGATCTGCGGGAGCGGGCGACCGCGGCGACCGCCCTGAGCGCGGCCCTCGTCGCGGGCCGGGATCCCGACACCGCGCTGCGGGTCCTTCACCAGGTGAGCCGTGCCGCCGACGACGACGAGCTCGTCCAGGTGCTGCAGGCCCTCGGCGCGCTCGTCTCCTCCCACGACGGCGACGCCTGGCGCGGCGCCGTCGCGGGTCTGCGCGCGCTGGCCCCGACGGTACCCCCGGCCATCGAGCCGCTGGTGTGCGGACTGATCACCGAGTACGAAGCCGGGGCCGGCCTCCGGTCGGCGGCCGAGGTGCTCGCCCGGGTCCGGCCGCGCCTGGCGGTGCCGGTGGACCCGCGGCTGCGGACCGCCTGGCTCGGCAGCGCGGCCACCCTGCTGCAGTGGGCGGACCGCCTGGAGGAGGCGCGTGAGCTGACCGGCCTGTGCCTGCCCGTCCCGCCCGTCCCCCCGGACCTGACGGACGTGGGTCTGCAGTGCCTGCTCAGCGTCCGGGCCGAGGCGGCGCTCTGGGCGGGGGACTTCGACCGCGTCATCGCGGAGAACGCCGCCCTGGTGGCGGCGACCGCGGGGCAGGGCGTGCGACTGCCGCATCTGGCGGCCATGGTGGCGACGGCCCTGTGCGAGACGGGCCGGCGCGCCGGGGCGTGGGAGGCCGCGGCCCTCGCCGGCCCGTCCGGCAGCGACAGGTCCTGGGAGTGGAACGAGCTCAGCTACACCCGGGCCCTGCTGCACGCGGCGGACGGCGACTGGCAGGCCGCCCTCGACGACTACCTGCGCTGCGGAGCCGGCCAGAGCGCCCGTGACTTCGTCAGTCCGGTCGCCACGCCCTGGCGTTCCGGGGCGGCGCTCGCCCTGGTGCGGCTCGGGCGGCGGGAGGAGGCGCGCGAACTCGCCGAGGAGGAGCTGCGCCACGCCCGGACCTGGGGCACCGCGCGCACCATCGGCCGGGCGCTGCGGGCGTACGCCGCGACCGTGGGCGGCAGGCTGGCCCTGTGTTCGCTGACCGAGGGCGCCGAACTGCTCAGGCCGGGCTCCGCGCCCGTGGAACTCGTGGAGATCCTGGTCGATCTCGGCCGGGCCCACCTCGAAGCGGGCAACGGCCGCAAGGGACGCGACACGCTGCGCGAGGCGCACGCCGCGGCCCGGCGACTGGCCGCGCCCGCTCCGGAGGCCGGGGGACCGGCCGCGGTCGGCCGTCTCCTCGGTCTGACGCAGCAGGCGTTGCGGGAGGGCGGAGCGCGGAACAGGGACGGCGGACACGCCCTGACCCCCGCCGAACGGCGCGTGGCCGAACTGGCGGCGGGCGGGCACACCAACGCCCAGATCTCCTCCGCGCTCTGCCTCACCCGCCGCACCGTGGAGACGCACCTCACCAACGCCTACCGGAAGCTGCGGATCGCCCGGCGCACCCAGCTGGTGGCGGTGTTGGAGCGCTAGGAGCCGGGGTGGGTCCGGCTCCGGACCCCCGGCGGGCCGGGGACCGCGCCGCCCCCGCCCGGGGTGCGGGTGCACCCGGCCCGGACGGGGGCGGCGCCGGTTCATGCGGTGCGATCAGGACTTCGACAGGGTGAAGGAGACCGCGGCGTTGTCACCGCCGCCCCCCTGCCAGGTGCACTTGTACCCGGCCGGGGCCTCGCAGCTGTAGCTGTTGCTGCCGGTGTAGGGGTTGTTCCAGTGCACCTTCACCTTGTTCTGCTCCCCGAGCACGTCGAAGGTGACGTCGCCCTCCGTGCCGGTCATGAAGCCGTCCGACTCGCTCGCCCACTTCGCGGTGATACCGGACTGGACCATGGACGGGGGCATCCCGCCGTCGGACCAGATCCCCCACTGCAGGCTCGCGCCGGAACGGGTCAGCAGCTTGCCGGAGTTGTTGGTCAGGTTGACGGACGTGCTCCGGGCGGCGGAGAGGAGGCTGGGCGACTCCGCGGCGGCCGGGGACGCGGCGGCGAAGGACGCGCGCCCGATGCTGAACGTCACCGAGGTGTTGTCCCCGCTGCCACCGCTCCTGGAGCAGGTGTATCCGTACGGGACGGAGCAGCTGTAGTCGTTGCTGCCCCAGTAGGGGTTGTTCCAGTGCAGCTTGACCTCGCCGCCGTCGTTGAGGGTGTAGGTGATGTTCCCCTCGGTCCCGGTCGCGAAGCCGCAGGACTCGCTCTGCCAGCTGGCGGACTTGGTGTTGGGAACGTAGTCGGACGGCAGCATGTCGTTCGTCCAGCAGCCGTGGTCGAGCTTCTCCCACGTCTTGGTCAGGCCGGACCCGCTGTTGTTGGAGAGGGTGACCTTCGTGGAACGGTCCGCGGTGACCCGCGGCACGCTCGCCGACTGGCTCTCGGCGCCCGGGCGCTGCCCCGCGGACGCCTGCGGGGCGGCCTGCGCGGCCGGGGCGAGGGCGACCGCTCCGGCCGCCATCAGCAGGGCGGTGAGAGCGCCGGCGGCCGTGCGGCCCAGACCGGTCGTGGACGTCTTGCGCTGCATGGGTTTACCAACTCTCTTGGAGGCCGGGCGAGCGGACCTGTCCCGCGCTCGCCGTGTTCGCATCGGAGGGCGTCGCGGCTCGGTGCCGGCGCCGGGGGTCACTGGATGTAGAGGTCCCACTGGGCCACGCCGTTGACCCAGACCTGCTCGATCTTGTCCTTGACGGCGCTTCCGAGGCCGTACAGCACCCAGTACGCCGCCTGCGCCGCGAGGAACGATTCGTACTGGCCGGCGTAGCGCCAGATGTCGACCGCCCGCGCCGAGGCGCCTTCCTGGACGGCGGGAGTCGCGGCGGCGTGCGCCGGGGCGGGGGAGGCCGCGGCGGCGTAGGCCTGGGCGGTGCCGCCGACGAGAACCGCGGCGGCGAGAGCGGCGCAGAGCGAAGCCGCGCGAATTCGCCTGTTCATGACAAGTCCCTCCTGGTGTTCCACGTGAACGGCCGGTCACCCGTGGCGGATCGGTCCCGCCCCGGCCCGGCCGTGGGGTGCGGTGGTGATCACAGACTGGCACGCGACCGCCACGCTCGGGCATCGTGGAAAACCGCGAACTTGGCACGGAGCTCGCCCCCGGCCACCGGCGCGGACGGGACGGGGTGGCCGATCGGCCGGGCGAGCACCACCTGGTTGACGGTGGCGCCGGTCTCCTCGGCCACTTCCGTCGGCGCGGCCGGCTGCGCCCGCGCCGCCGGCCATCCGTACTGCTCGGGCAGCGGCCGGTCGGGGCGGCAGTACGAGCCGCCGAGCAGCGGGGGGTGGGCGAGCAGTGTCAGCGCCGGCCGGGCCGCGAGGTGGGAGAGCAGGGCCTCGTCGGCGTGCCGCTGGATGCCGAAGTCCGCGCCGGGCCGCGGCCGCAGGCAGCTGTGGCGCTGCTGGACGTACCGGTAGCCGGTCCACCTCGACCGGACGGCGGCTGCCCGGCGGCCGCATCCCCGCGGTCACCTCGCGGCCGCATCCCCGCGGTCACCTCGCGGCCGCTCGGGGGCTCACTCGGCGCGGGGGAGGTAGGCCAGGCCGTGGGCGCCCGGGTCGGCGAGCTTGGGGACGGTCAGGCGGGAGACGGGGGTGAGGGTGGCCAGGTCGACGACGTCGACGGTGGAGGAGACGACGCTGGCGACGTAGGCGAGGCCGCCGTCCGGGGAGGAGGTGATGGTGAGGGGGAAGAGGCCCACCTCGACGGAGCCGAGGCGGCGGTGGTCGTCGGTGGCGAACACGGTGAGGCGGCCCGGGAGTTGGCGCCCCAGGGCGGAGTCGGGGGCGGGGGCCGGCCGGACCTCGCCGGCCAGGAGCAGGCCGGTCGAGGTGAGGTGGACCGGCAGGGCCGGGGAGTCCGTCGGGAGGACGGCCGTGACGGTCGCGGTCGGGACGTCGATGACGCGGATGCCCGGCGCCGCGGCGGGGGCGGCGGAGGTGGAGAGGTACGGGCCCGCGGCGTAGACCCGGGTGCCGTCGGGGGAGACGGCCAGGCCCTCGCTGCCGGGGACCTCCACCTTGGCGGTCAGCGTCCCCCGTTCGAGGTCCACCACCGAGACGAAGGGTGCCTCCTTGTTGGTGGCGAAGCCGGTCCGGCCGTCCGGGGAGACGGCGAACCAGTGCGGGCCGGGGGCGTCGGTGTCGATCCGGCCGAGCGGGCGACGGGTCGCGGTGTCGATGACCACGACGCCGCCGGGGCGGTCCTCGCCGCCCTCCACGCTGACGTAGAGGCGGCCCCGGGCGGTGTCCAGCGCCAGCCCGTGCGGACCGTGCTCGGGGGCGAGGTCGATCACCTCGACGATCCGGCGGGTGTCGGCGTCGATGACGGTCAGCTCGGTGCGGCGGCCGCTGTTGGCGTGGTAGTAGCCCGAGTGGTACGCGCTGCTGCACCAGAGCAGCCGCTGGGTCGGGTCGAAGCACAACTCGTGCGGTTCGGCGAGGACTTGGAGGGTGTCGAGGTGGCGGTCGGTGGCGGCGTCGAAGAACGAGACGGTCGGGCCGCTCTGGCTGACGACGGCGAGGACGTCGCCGGCACGGGCGGCACGGGCGGCGCGGGAGGGCTGGGACACGAGGGCTCCGAGGGGTGGTCGTGGAGGTGACAGGTGATCACCTGTCACCTCCACCTTCGGGGGCCGGAGCCGGGGGAACAATGCAAGGATCGGCATCGGATAGTTGCGTGGAACGCAAAGACACAGCTCAGGAGCGTGTGATCGATGGACCTCAATCTGCTGCGGGCCCTGGACGCCCTGCTCCAGGAGAACAGCGTGACCCGTGCGGCCGAGCGGCTCGGCACCTCGCCGGCCGCGGTCAGCCGGATGCTGGCCCGTCTGCGCCGCGCCGTCGAGGACCCGCTGCTGGTGCGCGCCGGGCAGGGGCTGGTCCCGACCCCGCGGGCGCTCGAACTGCGGGAGGAGGTGGGCGCGTTGCTGCGCGGCTGCGACAGCGCGCTGCGCCCCGGCGCCGGGTTCGACCCCGTGCACCTCGACCGCTCCTTCACGGTGCAGGCCGGAGAGCTGATGCTGGCGCGGACGGCCGGCGCGCTCGCCGAGCGGATGCGGGCCGAGGCGCCGCGGGTCGACGTGGTGTTCCTGCCGGAGACCCTGGAGGGCGGCCCGGCGCTGCGGCAGGGCCTGGTGGACGTCGAGCTCGGTGTGCTCGGCCACCTGGACCCCGAGGTCCGCACCCGTCGGCTGATGAGCGTCCCGCTGGTCGGTCTCGCCCGCGGCGGCCACCCGCTGCTCGACGGCCGTCGGATCACCGCCCGTCGCTTCGCCGCCGCCGACCACATCGGCGTCTCCCGGCGCGGCAAGCGCCTCGGCCCGATCGACACCGCGCTGGCCGGGCTCGGGCTGAAGCGCCGGGTGGCGGTCGTCGTGCCGAGCCACACCGGTGCGATGCTGCTGGTCCGGGACAGCGACCTGATCACCCTCGCCCCGGCGGACTGGCTGCCGGACACCATCGCCGCGCTGGGCCTGCGCACCTTCCCGATCCCGCTCGAACTCGCCCCGCTGGAGCTGGGGATGGCCTGGCACCCGCGCAACGCGGCCGATCCGGGCCACCGCTGGTTCCGCGAGCATGTGGCGGCGGCGGTGCTGGGCGCGGACCAGCACGCCACGGAGTGAACAGGAGGGCGGCGCGGCCCGGCCCGGCTCGGCCGGCGGCGTAAGGTCGGGATACCCTGCGGGGGTACATATGGCGGGCGTCGGGGACGGGAGGCGGAGGATGGCGCGGTCGCGGCCGTTCGGTCCGCCGGTGCCGTGGGCCCTGCGCCTGCTGCTGCTCGCCGCGCTGCTGCTCGGCGTCGTGACCATGCACACGTTCGGCCATCCGGTCGGCGGGCACGGCGGGTCCGCCGGACACAGCGGACACAGCGGACACGGCGGGCAGAGCGGCCACGGCGGGCGCGAGGGCACCGGGACGCCGGCCCCGCCGCCGCACCCGTCGGGCGCCGTCCAGCACGGACCGGCCGCCGGGCCCGCTGCGGGCCAGCCCGCCCCGGTTCACCTTTCCGCCGACCACCTCGCCGCCGACCACCTCGCCGCCGACCACCGGGCCGCCTCCGCGGTCGGCACCGTCGGCGCCGTCGACCCCGCCGCCCCCGGCGGCATGGACCCGATGGCGGTCTGCCTCGCCGTGCTGGCCGGCTGGACCCTGGTGCTGCTCCTCACCGGCCCGCTGCTGCGCAGCAGCGGCGACGCCGCCGCCGAGGTACGGGCCCGGCTGCTGCGGGCCGTCCGCGCGCTGCCCCCGCCCGGAGGCGGACGGATCCTCCTCGCCCGGCTTTCGGTGCTGCGTCAGTAGGCGCGCGCCCGCCGTTCCGTGCCCGCGCCCGCTCGGGAGCGCCCGCGCGCACCTCCATGTGCCCGCTCGCGCCCCGCGGCGCCCGCGCACGGAACGGCCGACGCGACGCCCCGTACACCCACCTACCGCACGAGGTGCACTCCGCCATGCGCACACCCACCCGTCGTACCGTCCTCGGCGCCGCGCTCGCCGCCGCCGGGACCGGCCTGCTCGCCGCCTGCTCCTCCGATTCCATGCCGGGCATGGACCACGGGTCCATGAACCACGGCCCCGCCACCGGAGCGACCGGCCCGAGCGGCTCGGCCGGCCCGTCCGCCGCCCCGGCCGGTTACCTCGCCCCGAACGGCCCCGAGGTCGCCGCCGCCGAGGCCGCGCGCAACCCCGGCCCGGAGCGCAGGATCGCGCTCACCGCCACCGAGGCCACCCTCGACCTCGGCGGTCGCACCGTCCGCAGCTGGGCGTACGGCGACCGGCTGCCCGGCCAGGAGGTGCGTGCCACCCTCGGCGACACCCTCGCCGTCAGCCTGGCCAACCACCTGCCGCAGTCCACCTCGCTGCACTGGCACGGCCTCGCCCTGCGCAACGACATGGACGGCGTGCCGGGCGTGACCCAGGCCGACATCAGGCCCGGCGGCTCGTTCGAGTACCGCTTCGCGCTCTCCCACCCGGGCACGTACTGGTTCCACCCGCACTCCGGCGTCCAGCAGGACCGCGGCCTCTACGCGCCGCTGATCGTCGAGGACCCCGGGGAGCCGCTGGCCTACGACAAGGAGTGGGTCGTCGTCCTGGACGACTGGGTGGACGGCGTCGACGGCAGCACCCCGGACGCCGTCCTCGCCGAACTCGCCAAGGGCATGGGAGGGATGGACCACTCGGGCGGCTCCGGACACGACATGCCGGGGATGCCCGAAATGTCGGGGATGCCGGGTCACGACATGCAGGGGATGCAGGGGGCGCCTGGGACGCCTGGGACGGGAGGCGCCCCGAGCGGCGCGGCCCCCGGCCGGATGCTGATGGGCGCCCGGAGCCCGCTGCTGGGCGGTGACGCCGGCGACGTCGCGTACCCGTTCCACCTGGTCAACGGAAGGCTCGCCACCACGCCCGAGACCTTCGCCGCCAAACCCGGCGACCGGATCCGGATCCGGCTGATCAACGCGGGCGGCGACACCGCCTACCGGGTCGCCCTCGGCGGCCACGAGCTGACCGTCACCCACACCGACGGCTTCCCGGTCGAACCGGCCGCCACCCAGGCGCTGCTGCTCGGCATGGGCGAGCGCTACGACGTGCTGGTCACCGCCGGGGACGGCGTCTTCCCGCTGACCGCGCTGGCCGAGGGCAAGAACGCCACCGCCCTGGCCGTGCTGCGTACCGGCGGCGGCGCCGCCCCCGAGGCCGCCGTCCGCCCGGCCGAGCTGGACGGCCGGCTGGTCACCGCCGGGCAGCTCAGGGCGGCCCCGGGCGTGCGGCTGCCCGCCAAGGCGCCGGACCGCACGGTGAAGCTGGAGCTCACCGGGGGGATGGCGAAGGCCGACTGGGCGTTCAACGGCCGCAGGTACGACCCGGCGCAGCGCCATCCGGTGGCGGCGGGCGAGCGGGTGCGGCTGGAGTTCCGCAACAGCACCACCATGTGGCACCCCGTCCACCTGCACGGCCACAGCTTCGCGCTGCCCGGCGACGGCCCGCGCAAGGACACCGCGGTCGTGCTGCCGGGCGCGACCCTGGCCGTCGACTTCGACGCGGACAACCCGGGTCTGTGGATGGTGCACTGCCACAACGTCTACCACGCGGAGACGGGCATGATGACCGTCCTCGGCTACCGGGCCTGACCCGGGGCTCCCCCCCCGAGGAAGGGGATGCCGGACTTGACCCCCGAAATGACCCCGAACCGGCGGAACGGTTCGGGGTCATTTTCTCCCCGGCACCCCTCCGGTCGCACCGTGCCACCCCGTGCCACCTCGGCCACCCGCGCCGACCTGCGCCGTAATGACGTTTTCTTAACGCGGCCCGATGACGGATCCTTAACGGCCGTCGCATAGCGTTTCGCACGGCCGTCGCCCGACGGCGTTTTACGGGGTCTTTAAACAAGAGGTGCAAGGTGGTTTCGTCGGGTACGACGGGGACGGCGGAGACGGACGCGCCGTCGGCGCGAATACGCCTCCGCAGCTGGCTGCTGGAGGACGTGACCGCGGAGAAGCCCGCGCAGCCGACCGCGGCGGAGGGCGCCCAGGGGGCGTCGCCCGAGGGCCCGGAGGCGGGGGACTCCGCCGGGCACGGCGCGCAGGCGGGCCAGCGCTGGTGGCGGGTGATGTGCCTGACCGGCCTGGACTACTTCTCGACGCTCGGCTACCAGCCGGGCATCGCCGCCCTCGCCGCGGGCGTGCTGTCGCCGATCGCCACCATCGTGCTGGTGGTGGTCACCCTGCTGGGCGCGCTGCCGGTCTACCGGCGGGTGGCCAAGGAGAGCCCGCACGGCGAGGGCTCGATCGCGATGCTGGAGCGGCTGCTGTCGTTCTGGAAGGGCAAGCTGTTCGTTCTCGCGCTGCTCGGCTTCGCGGCCACGGACTTCCTGATCACCATCACCCTGTCCGCCGCCGACGCGAGCGCGCACCTGGTGGAGAACCCGCACCTGACCGGCTTCCTCGGCGGCAAGCAGGTGGTGATCACGCTGGTCCTGGTGGCGCTGCTCGGCGCGGTCTTCCTCAAGGGCTTCAGCGAGGCGATCGGCCTGGCGGTGTTCCTGGTCGGGACCTACCTGGTGCTGAACGTGGTCGTGGTGGCCGTCGGTCTCTGGAAGATCGTCGAGGCGCCGCACGTGGTCACCGACTGGTCGAACGCGCTGACCCTCCAGCACGGCAACCCGATCGTCATGGTCGGCGTGGCCCTGGTGACCTTCCCGAAGCTGGCGCTCGGCCTGTCCGGCTTCGAGACCGGTGTCGCCGTGATGCCGCACATCAAGGGCGACCCGACCGACACCGAGGCCGACCCGGCGGGCCGGATCCGCGGCACCCGCAAGCTGCTGACCACCTCCGCCGTGATCATGAGCTGCTTCCTGATCGCCACCAGCTTCATCACCACGCTGCTCATCCCGGCCGACCAGTTCAAGCCCGGCGGCGACGCCAACGGCCGCGCCCTGGCGTTCCTGGCGCACGAGTACCTGGGCGGCGCCTTCGGCAGCGTCTACGACCTCTCCACCATCGCGATCCTCTGGTTCGCCGGCGCCTCCGCCATGGCGGGCATGCTCAACCTGCTGCCCCGCTACCTGCCGCGCTACGGCATGGCCCCGCACTGGGCGCGCGCGGTGCGCCCGATGGTGATCGTGCTGACCCTGATCGGCTTCCTGGTCACCTGGATCTTCGACGCGAACGTGGACGCCCAGGGCGGCGCGTACGCGACCGGCGTGCTGGTGCTGATCAGCTCCGCCGCCATCGCGGTGACCATCGCCGCCTACCGCAAGCGCGAGCGCGGCTGGACCGTCGCCTTCGCGGTCATCTCGGCGATCTTCCTCTACACCACCGTGCTGAACGTGCTGGAGCGGCCGGACGGTCTGAAGATCGGTGCCTGCTTCATCGCCGGGATCATCCTGGTCTCGCTGCTCTCCCGGTTGCGCCGCGCCTTCGAGCTGCGTGTCACCAATGTGGCCATGGACGATGTGGCGGAACGTTTCATCAGGGACTACGCGCACCGCCCGCTGCGGCTGATCGCCAACGAGCCGAGCCACCGCGACGTCGCCGAGTACCGCGACAAGATCCGCCAGATCCGCGCCGACAACGACATCCCCGGCGAGGACGACCTGGTCTTCGTCGAGGTGACCGTCCGCGACGCCTCCGACTTCGAGGCCGAGCTCACCGTGCGCGGAGAGGTGCTGCACGGCCGCTACCGGGTGCTCACCCTGGAGAGCTCCAGCATCCCGAACGCGCTCGCCGCGCTGGCGCTGAACATCCGGGACCGCACCGGGCAGCAGCCGCACCTCTACTTCGAGTGGACCGAGGGCAGCCCCTTCGCCCAGTTCCTGCGGTTCTTCCTGTTCGGGCAGGGCGAGGTCGCGCCGGTCACCCGCGAGGTGCTGCGCGAGGCCGAACCGGACCGCTCGCGCCGCCCGCGCGTGCACGTCGGCTGACCGGGGCCCGTCCGCCCTGTCCAGCACGCCGACGGCCCGTCCGCTCCGAGTGAGCGGGCGGGCCGTCGGCGTGTCGCGCGGGAGCGGCGTGAACGACGGACCGCCGCCCGCGCCGGGGCGGGCGCGGGCGGCGGGTCGGTGGGGCGGTGAAGGGGTCGCGGGCGGGGACGGGGTCAGGAGGGGAGGTCGAGGACCAGGCCGGGCTCGATGAGGTCCGGGTCCTCGCCGACGGCGGCGGCGTTGAGCTCGTACAGCGCGGGCCAGCCGCCGGGGACGCGCAGGACTTCGGCGATGCCGCCGAGGGTGTCGCCCTCGCGGACGGTCCAGGTGCCGTCCTTGGACACGGCCCTGGCCGGGGCGGCGGTCGGCGGCGGCAGGACGCCCTCGCGGCCGTGGCCGCGGGTGGCGCGGGCGCCGCAGACGGGCCAGGGGGAGAGGCCGCGTTGGCCGGCCAGGTGCTCGGCGACGGCGATCTGCTGCTCGCGGGTGGCGAGGTCCGCACGCGATGCGTAGGCGAGGCCGCCGTTCTCCCGCCACGTGGGACGGTCGAACTGGAGGCCGCCGTAGTAGCCGTTGCCGGTGTTGACGCGCCAGTTGCCGCTGCTCTCGCAGGCCGCGACGCGGTCCCAGTCGTAACTGCTGCCGTCCGCCCTTCCGGGGTCGGACCCGCCGTCGCGGCCCGGTGGCGCGGCGTGGGCCGCCGGGGCGGCGGCGAGGGCCACGGTCAGGGCGCAGAGCGCGGTCGGGACGATACGGCGCAGACAGACGGTGGGAGGCATCGGCGGCTCTCGGGCTGGGGGACAGAACCTGCGCCGTCCGCGGACGACGCCCCTCCACCCATGCACGCCGGACGGGGTGTTCCGGCGCCGACACGTCCGGCAGGTCACCCGCACGGCGGCCCGGTACCACCTCGGTGGCCCGCGGCCGATCAGCCGTCACCTCGCCTTCGGGGCCGACCCCTCCCGGCAGTCGTCGTCTCCTGGCAGGTGCCGGACGCGGTGACCGCGCCCTTCGTCCGGATCGGCGTCCAGCCCGGCGACTTCGGAGCCGGTCCACCGGCGTCCACTCCTGGCGGTACCAGAACGTCGGGCTGATCAGCCTCGACGGCAACGACGTCTGCTACAACACCCCGGCCAACCTCGACTGCACCAAGGGCAAGCAGAAGAAGTGGCTGGAGAGCCGGCTCACGGCGCTCCGCGCCGACACGGGCATCGACTTCATCGTCGTCTACCCGCACCAGTGCACGTACTCCACCTGCCACGACAACGGCGCCGAACTCGGCGCGCAGCAGGACTGGGCCCCGCTGTTCGACAAGTACCAGGTGGACCCGGTGCTCAGCGGCCACAACCAGACCGTCAAGGTCACCTGGTCCAGGGTCCGCTACACCGGCTACTGCCTGGTCGCGGTCGAGGTGACCCCCGCCGCCGCGGGCCGGCCCGCCCGGATGGAGGTGCGCTCCCTGACCGAGGACGGCACGGCCGTGGACCGGGCCACCGTGCAGCGCGGCTGACCCGACCGGCACCCGGACCGGTCTGAGTACGGCTACTCAGGCGGCCGGCGGCGGCGCTCCGCGAGCATGGAGGTGTCACTTCGCCGCGGGACACGGGGGAACAGCCATGCTCAGCACGATCGCCGCCGCCCTGGTATCCGTCCTCGGCCGGCTGTCCGTCACCTCCGAGACGGCCGGCCCGGTCACCCCTGGCAGCATCGTCGCGGCCAACCACAGCTCCCTGGCCGACCCGGGAGTGGTGCTGGCCGCACTGCGCCGGCTGGGCACCGAGCCGGTGGTCATGGCCGCCGCCGGGCTGTGGCGGGTACCGGTGCTCGGCAGGGCGCTGCGGGCCGGCGGGCACATCCCCGTCCACCGCGGCACCGCCCGGGCGGCCGGCGCCCTGGACGCCGCCGCGGCGGCGCTGGCGGCCGGCCGGGTCGTCCTCATCTACGGCGAGGGCGGTCTGCCCCGGCGCCGGGACTCCCGCGACGCGGAGCCGGGCGTCTTCCGCACCGGCCTCGCCCGGCTCGCGGCGGCGACCGGCGCCCCGGTGGTGCCGCTCGGCCAGTGCGGCGCCCGCCGGCTGAGCTCGGGCGGCACCGTCAAGCAACTCGCCGGATTCGCCACCGCGCCCCTGCGCCGCCCCGCCCTCCACGTCCACCTCGGCACCCCGCTCCACCTGCCCGGCGACGTCCCCGAGGCCACCGCCGCCGCCCACCGCGCCGTCACCGCCGCCTGGCGCACCGCGGAGCGGTGTGTCAGTGCGCGGTGGGACCGTACGGAGCCTGGGTAGGCCAGGCAGGGGAACAGGCGGCTGGGGAGGCCCGTGTGAACAGTGAACCGACCATCGACTGGGAGCCGCAGTACCGGGGGAACGGCACGCGTCCCGAGGTCCTCGCGCGCTTCGAGCGGTTCGTCTCCGATCCGGACGAGGAGGGGCTGGCCGCCCTGAAGGAGTCGGCCCTGTCGGCCGACGCCCACGCGGGGGACCTGCACGCCCTGGCGTCGGCCCACCTGGTGTCGGGGCAGTTCGCGGAGGCGGTCCCGCTGCTGGAGTTCCTGGCGGACGCGGGGGCGGACGACCCGGCCGTGCGCTGCGACCTCGCCGGCGCCTACGTCCGGATCGGCAGCGTGGACCGGGCCGGACGGGAGCTGGAGCGCGTCCTCGCCGCCCACCCCGGATGCGTCGCGGCCGAGCGGCAACTCGGCGACGTCCGGGCCTGGTTGCAGTGGCACGAGGCTTCGGTGGACCTCATGCGGCAGCAGGCCGGCATCCTCTCCGAGCTGGTCGCCGACGGGACCGGCGGCGCCACTGAGTGGCTCGCCCTGGGGAGGGTGCTGCACCAGCTGGCCACCGTCCCGCGCAGCGGCGTGGACTGGCCGGACGTGGTGGCCGTCCTGGAGCGGGCGCAGTATCTCGAACCCGACCAGGAGCAGGTGCTGGAACTCCTCGCGGCGGCGGCGCACCACGCCGGAGCCGAGGCTCAGTGGCGCGCGGCGCTGCTGGAGCTGGAACGGGTCGCTCCCGGGTCCGGGCACCTCGACCACTGGCGGTCGGTCCCGCCCGCCGCGTCGCCGAACCCGGATGCCCTGCTCGCCGTCGCCGCCGATCCGGAGGAGGTTCACGGCGCCGTCCGCGACCTCCGGGCGCAGTACCGGGCGAGTCCCAACAACCCGGACGTGCTGCGCTGCGTGGTGCAGGCGGAGATCGGCACCGGCAACGTGGCCGAGGCACTGTGGCTGGCCGAGGGCCTCGCCGCCGTCGAGGGGCTCGACTTCTACGGGCACGGCGCCCTGGCGATGGTCTACGGAATGGTCGGCGACAGCCGGGCGCGGCACCACGCCGCCGTGGCGCTGGAGCTGGCGCCGGACGAGGACGAACGGGCCTACTTCCAGGCTCAGTTGGACGGTCTGAGCGTCGGCTGACGCTGATTGTGGGGCAGTGCCGCGCAGGCGTGAGGCGTCAGGCGGCTTCGGCCCGGTCCGTCACGGCGGCGGTCGGCGGGGAGAGCCAGACCAGCCGGGCGGTGATCCCGGGCCGGCGGGAGAAGTGGCGAACGGCCCGCTCGGGGGAGGGAGGGTCAGGCGCGTCCGCCCGTCGACGCCGGTGACGTGCGTCGACCCGGTGGCGTCGGCGAACCCCCAGGCCGCGACCCACCCGTCGGCGTCCGCGAGCCCCTCGTCGCACACCTGGACGACGGCGAACAGCCGGGGCGCGGTGTCGAGTACGAGCCCGCACAGCTCCTGGTCGAAGGTCGGGACCGTCGGGGGCCGGGCCGGGATCGGGCGGAGGTTTGGCGAGGGTGCAGCAGCCATGGAAGTCTCCTACGTGAAAGGAACTTGGACGCGAAGCCGCCACCACCAGTGGCAGCTCGCGAACCTGACGCAAAATCAAAAGTAGCCAGTCGGTAGTATGTAGTCCACCGCTCTTGGGGGATTCATTTCATCTCTACCCCGAAGGGTGAACGGCGCTGGCCACGGCCAGCGAGGGAAGGAAGCAAGCGGATGCCGCCCAGCAAGATTCCGCCGAGCATCCGGCAGCGTCGACTCGGCGCGGAGCTGCGCCGGTTGCGCGAGCAGGCGGGACTGTCGGTCACGCGAGCCGGGGAGCTGCACGGCACCACGCAGTCGCGCATCAGCAACATCGAGTCGGGCGGATACCCGGTGAGCGCGGACCGGGTGCGGACGCTCGCCCGGCTCTACGGCTGCGCGGACGACGCCCTGATCGAGGCGCTGACCGGCATGACCGGCGGCCGCACACGGGGCTGGTGGGAGGAGTACCGCGAGATCCTTCCGGCCGGAGCGCTCGACCTGGCGGAACTCGAACACCATGCGCGATCGATGCGGATCGCCTCCGCGATTCACATTCCGGGCCTCCTCCAGACTCCTGAACACGCGCGTGCGCTCTTCCGGGATGTCGTCCCGCCTCTCTCGCCGCCGGAAGTGGAGCACCTCGTCTCCCATCGCATCAAGCGGCAGGCGGTGCTCTATGGCGACCACCCGATCCCGCTGTCCGCAGTCGTCCACGAGGCTGCCCTGCGCGTGGGCTTCGGCGGGCGGCAGGCATCCCGTGAGCAACTGGACCACTTGCTGGCCGCAAGCGAGTACCCTCACATCGACCTCAGGGTGATTCCGTTCGGCACCGGTAGCTATCCCAGCTCTGGCGCCGGAATCGTGTACTTCAATGCCGAGGTCGAACGATTGGACAGTGTCCAGGTCGATGGAGACAGGTCCGAGTTCATCGACACCGAACCGCAGCTGATCAAGTACCGGGCAGTGATGGATCGGTTGGAGACGAGCGCGCTCAAGCCCGACGCATCCCGTGACCACATCCGCCGTATCGCTCGAAGCATCTGAGGGAGGACAGAATATGGCCGTTCACAGCTGGCAGAAGTCTTCGTTCAGTGGCGATGCCGCCAACTGCATATACCTCTCAGGAGCCGGTGGCACCGTCAGGATCCGGGAGAGCGACGAGCCCGAGAACGTCATCACCGCCACGGCGGATGCGCTCCGAGCCCTCCTTCGTGGCGTCAAGGCGGGGGAGTTCGACCATCTGACGCGATAGCCCGCCCCCTACCTGCGGCCGGGGAGGATCCGGCCCAGGTGGTAGTGCAGGACGGCGGTCGCCTCGGCCGCCGTCCGCTGGTTCAGCAGCACGCTGAGGCCCAGGCCGGCGGAGGTGGCGAGCAGGACGACGGCCTCCTGGCGCGGGTCCAGGTGCGGATCGGCTTCTCCGGCCTGCTGGGCTGCCGTCAGCTGGGCCGCCAGGAAGGCCTCCATCTCGTTCGGGGCCGCCAGGAACGGCTGTCCGCCGAGCGCCGGGTCGGTGACGGAGAGCACCGCGTACTCGGTGTAGATCAGATGAAAGGCCCGGCTCTCCTCGTCGTTGGGGACGGCCTCCAGGAGGACCGCCTCGATGATGCCGCGAGGGTGGGTGGCGGCGCCGCTCTCGCGCATGCGCCGCTGGACCCGTTCGCCCATGCGGGCGGCGAGGCGGGTCATGGCGGCGAGCAGGAGCTGCTCCTTGGTGTCGAAGTAGTACTGCACGAGGCGTACCGAGACGCCCGCCTCGACGGCCACCGAGCGCATGGTGACGGAGTGCAGGCCGCTGCTCGTCGCCGAGCGGAGCAGCGCGTCGATGATGTGGGCCCGCCGTTCCTCGTGATCCACCAGCTTCGGCATCGGGTTCCTTCCGGATATTTTTGTGGTACAACCATACCATCAAACAGGGGAGGGATCATGACCAGGACCAGCGTCGGACACTTCGTCAGCGAGGCCGCCCGGGCGAAGTTCCTTGCGGCGTACGACCGGGCGATGGAGCTGTGGCCCGGCCCGCGCCAGGAACTCGACGTCGAGACCGCGTACGGCAGCGTCCACGTCCACCGCTACGGCGCCACGACCGGCGAACCCATCGTGCTGCTGCACGGCCACGCCGGACACCCGTCCAACTGGTACCCGCAGATCGCGGCGCTGGGCGAACACCACCCCGTCTACGCGATCGACACCCTGGACGACCCCGGCCGCAGCGTGCAGCGCGCCGTCGCGGCCGGGTCGCAGGAGAACGCGGCCTGGCTGGGAGAGGTCCTGGCCGGCCTCGGACTGGAACGGGTCCACCTGGTCGGGGTGTCGTACGGCGGCTGGCTGGCGCTCAACCAGGCGATCCACGCGCCCGAGCGGCTGGCCTCGATCGCGCCGCTCGACCCGGGCGGGATCGAGAAGGTCCCCGCCCGGTTCTACGCCCACATGATCGGCGGCCTGTTCGGGATGCTCGCCCCGCGCCCGCTGCGCCCGGCGGTCGGCCGACTGCTCGCCAACCCCGCGCTCAGCGCGCCGCGCGAGATGATCGCCCCGCTGATGCTCGCCATGCGGAGCTACAAGCCGGGCAGCCGCCCGCCGGCCCGGCCGTTCACGGACGAGGAGTTGGCGTCGATCGAGCTGCCGGTGCTCGTCCTGGCGGGCAGGCGCAGTGCGCTGCTGCGGCCGCGCCAGGTGGTGGAGCGGGTCACGAGGCTGGTGCCGGGCGTGCGGGCGGAGATCCTGGAACGCGCCGGACACGGACTCAACCTGGAGCGGCCGGAGGCGGTCAACGAACGGCTGCTGGGCTTCATCGGCACCGTCGGGCGGTAGCGACGGGTGGTAGCCCAGGAAGGCCCGAAGGGCCCCCACGCGCGGTGGAGGCCCTTCGAGGTTGCTTGCGGTGCGTCAGGAGAACAGGCGGGCGTCGTTGTTCGCCGCGGCGTTGAGCGATCCCGCGTACCCGTTGTCGAAGGGCACCCAGAGGCCGTCGCTGATCTTGCTGACCCACACCGTGTGGCCGGTGTTGTTCACGATCGAGGCGGCGTTGTTGTACATCGTCACCCCGTAGCCGGAGCCGTTCGCGTAGCGGGCGAACGTGTAGTTGTGCAGGTCGAGATTCTGGTTCGGCGAGAAGTTGTCGAACGATCCCCAGCCGTTCCCCGGCGAGTTGTAGTACAGGCAGACGCTGCCGTTGGGGCAAGCCTCCGCCCCGCCCGGACCTGCGGCGTAGGCGCTCCCGGTGGCCATGGCCACCGCGCCGGCCGTCAACGCCGCCACCGCCGCGATGCCGGCCGTGCGCCGTCCGATCTTGATGTGCATTCCGTACTCCCGTCCCAGTCGACAGTGCAGGAAGGCCGGGCGGGCCGAGTCCCGTGCGGGCCACTTCCCCCGAGGCCTCGAACAGGCTGGCACGGGTGCCCCGTTCGCGCTACGGTTGCGCGCGGTTCCGCTTGTGAACAGATCTGGAGGGCGCCGGCTCGGGCTCAGGCGGCTTCGGCCCGGCTCGCCGCGGTGGCCTCCGGCCGCGCGAGCCAGATCAGCCGGGCGGTGACATCCGGCCGCCTGGAGAAGTGACGCACGGCCCGCCCGGGAGACGCGAGGGTCATACGCGTCCGCCCGTCGACGCCCCACTTCTGAGGAATCTGTATCACTGCCACCCCAAAGGGTGACGGGCCCCGACGACGGCGGTTGAGAGCGAGGAGACAGCGGATGCCGCCCAGCAGGATTCCGCCGAGCATCCGGCGGCGGCGACTCGGCGCGGAGCTGCGCCGGTCCGCTTCGCCCAGCGCGCTCGGCGCGCTCCTGTGCGGCGTCAGGGCGGGAGAGTTCGAGCACCTGACGACGTGACCTGCGCGGAGTGCACACCTCTCGGCCCGTGCCCCGGGCGTCCTGGGGCACGGGCCGGCGACATCTCCCCGGTGTGCGTGAGAAGTCGGCCGGGTCGACTTCTCGCGCACACCGTCGGGACCGGTCGGTCAGGCGGCCGACCGCACTGCCATGGCTGCCCGGGCCTCGTCGTAGCGCCGCAGGACCAGGCGGGCGACGGACGGGTGGGCGCCCAGCGGGGCGCTGGTCCAGGTGGCCGTCGTGGCGGTGGCGCGGCGGGCGAAGTGGCCGGGGGAGAGGAGGTGGCTCGCGAGGGCGATCTCGGGGTGGCCGGCCCGCCGGAGGGCGGCGACGGCCTGCTGCGGGGTGGGGGCGGCGGCCGACAGGTGCGAGGGGGTGACGGGGCGGCCGAGGTGGGCGGCCAGCAGCGCAGCCATCCGGGCGGTGTCGGCGAGCGAGGCGGGGTCGGATGAGCCGGCGCCGGCCAGTACCACGGGGGTGTGCGGTGGGGCGCCGGCTTCCGCAAGGCGGTCGGCGAGGGCCTCGGCGAGCAGCGGGTGCGGCCCGAGGGCGCCGGCGAGGTGGGTGAGTGGGAGGCCGGCGGCGGAGAGGGCCGCGGGCAGGTCGACCCGCAGGTGGTAGCCGGTGGAGAGGAACAGCGGCGCCAGGACCGGCCGAGAGTCCGCGAGTTGGGAGAGCGCCTCGGGGAGGGACGGCCGGGCGAAGTCCAGGAAGCAGCCGCGGACGGGAAGTTCGGGCCGAAGTGAGCGAACCACCCGCAGCAGCGCGCGAATCGAGGTGACAGCTGCCGGATCCCGGCTGCCGTGGGCGACGGCGAGGAGCATCAGCCCGCCGCCAGCCGGTAGCCGCGCTTGGGAACGGTCCGGATCAGCCCCGCGTGCGACCCGAGCGCTGCCCGCAGCCGGCCGACCGCCGCTTCCACCGCGTGTTCGTCGGCGCCCGCGTCCGGCCAGGCGGCGCGCAGGAGTTCGGCGCGGCTGAGCACCCGGCCGGGCCGCTCGGCGAGTGCCCGTAGGACGGCGGCGCCGCGCGGGCTGAGCCGGTGGCTCTCGCCGTCGACCAGGGCGGCGTTCCCCTGGAGAGTCAACAGGTGTCCGGGCAGCGGGACTTCGCGCCGGGAGCGGCCCGGCAGGGTGTGCTCCAGCAGCCGGACCAGAGTGCCGAGCCGTCCGCGTTCGGGGTGGAGGGCGGGCAGGCCGAGTTCGGTGAGCGGGCGGGCGCAGAGCACGCCGACGCAGACCGGCAGGACGTCCGTCCGCAGGGCGTCGAGCAGCGCCTCGTACAGGCCCTCGTCCCGCGCCGCGGCGAGCAGGGCGGTGATCGCGGGGGCGCTGGTGAAGGTGAGTGCGTGGACCTGGCGCCGCACGGTCTGGTCGAGCAGGCGGTGCACCGCCGCCGGGTCCTCCGGCGGCGCCCAGCGGTACACCGGGACGGAGATCACCTCGGCGCCGCGCTCGCGCAGTGCCGCCGCGAAGGCGTCCAGCCGGACCCCGTGCTCCTGGACCGCGATCCGCCGCCCGGCCAGCGGGCGGGCCAGCAGCCAGGTGAGCAGCTCGTCGGTGGCCTCCGAGGCCGGTGACCAGCCCTCGCCCAGCCCGCTGGCCCGGACCGCCCCGGTCGCCTTGGGGCCGCGGCTGAGCACCACCGCGCCCCGGCAGGCCTCGGTGAGTGCGGCGCCCCGGCCCCAGCCCTCGGCGGCGCTCACCCAGCCGCGCCAGCCGACCCCGGTGGTGGCCACCACGTTGATCGGGCTCGCGGGCGCGATCGGGGCGTTCGGCGGGGTGCTGGTGAACCTCGCCTTCCGGCAGTCCTTCCTGGCCGGCGGCAACAGGGACGCGGCGTACACGGGCTGCTCGGCGCTGACCTGGGCGGTCTGGCTCCGGCGGCGGTGACGGCGGTGGCGGTGGGGGTGACGGGGCGGGGCGCAGGGCGATGGGCTGTTGGTATGACGTTCGAGACGGTCCGGCGAGCGGGCCGGCCGCCGGGCGGTTAGCGTCGGCCGCAACACGTTCTCGGACCGGGAGGTTGCAGTGCAGCGGTGGATCATCCTGACGGTACTCACCTCGGCGCTCACCGGACTCACCGGCGCCGCCGTACCCGCCCTGGCCGACGATCCGACACAGACCCCCGACACCGCGGCCACCAGCGTCACCCTCGGCGACGCCACGATCGACCCCAAGCTCCCCGGCCGGATCCGGGTGGACGTCGACTACCTCTGCACCGTCGCCGACGACGCCCGCTCGCTCACCGTCACGGCGGAGCAGAAGGACCCGGAGGACACCTCGTCGATCGCCTTCGGCTCCAGCCGGACGGCGGAGACGGACGTGATCTGCGACGGGACGCCGCAGAAACGGCAGATCGTCGTCCAGTCCAAGACCACCAACTGGCTCCCGGACGTCGACGCCGTCCTCACCGCCACCGTCTCCAACATCGGCGCCAGCCCGTCGGCCGCCGCCGACGCCAAGCGGGTCAAGCTGGCCACCACCGCCTGATGCGGTCGCCCGTCCGGGCCGCCGCCCTGCTGCTGCTCGCAGCCGGTCCCCTGCTGACCGGCTGCATCAGCTCGTTCGTCGTGCCGGGGCCGGAGGAGAGCACCAGCCCCGTCGTGGCGCCGTCCGCGCCGTCGGCACCGTCGTCTCCGGCCCCGTCACCCATCCCCTTCGCGGGAGCGGTGACGATCCGCGACTTCTCCTTCGAACCCGACAACTTCACCGTCACCCCGGGCGCGGTGGTGACCGTGACCAACACCGGCACCACCACCCACACCCTCACCGCCCAGGACGGCGCCTTCGACACCGGCCCCATCGCCTCGGGCGCCACCGCCACCCTAACCGCCCCGAGCCAACCGGGTGCCTACTCGTACCTCTGCACCCTCCACCACTTCATGCGCGGGATTCTGACCGTGGCGTGAGGGGCGATTGCCCTACGCTCGTGCCCTGCACACGGGGAGGGCACGAGGGATGGCGGACCACACGGCGAACACGGTGAACGGCCCGGTGCACGGGACGGTCGTGCAGGCCGGGAACATCGAGAACCTCTTCCTCGACGGGAGCCGACCCCCGGCAGTGTCCGTCCGGGCCGAGAAGTGGGTGGATCTCGTCGCGAAATCGCCCACGTGGCGGCACGTACGGGAGGACCAGGACACCGAGCCCTACAAGCGCGTCGTGCTGGAGGCCGTCGGAGAGCTGGCTTGGTTTCGCGACTCGGTCGACACGGCGGACGACCCCTGGCAGGACCTGGGCATCGCGGAGCGCTTCGCCAAGCGGGTCGGCTGGCTGCTCGGCGAGGAGCCGCTGAAGCTCTACCCGGCCGAGGCCGCGCTGCTGGCCGTGCTCCCGTTCCTCTACCGGGTCCGCTCACTGCGCCTGGCGGCGGCGCGGGCCGCCGTCGGGCCGACCGACCTCGCGCCGTCACCCGAGCCCGACGCCGACCGATCGGCCTACGAGCAGTTCATCGAGTCCTACGACCTGCTCGTGGGCCGCACCCGAACCCGCCCCGCCTCCGCCGTTCCCCTCGGCTGGTGGCTCTTCCACCGCTGGCTCGACCAGCACGAGGACCTCGCCGACCCCGACGGCGTCCAGGAGATCCTCGACCAGCTGCCGGCGCTCGCCGAACTTGAGGAGACCTTCTCCCTCAAGCGCGTCTGCGCCCTGCTGCACGGCCTGCGCCGGGGCCCCGACGTCGGCAACCGCGACTACCTCGCCGGCCTGAGCGCTGATGATCATCTGCGGGCCCCGGGCGAACAGCACGTCCGGGAGCCACGGTTGGCGTTGATGCTCGCGCTGGCGTACGGGATGGCGATCGAGATGACCGCCCTCCCGGAGATCGTGGCCGAGCACCTCGGCATTCCGGACGAGGTCGACCTCGCCGACCTGCGCCGGACACTCGAACTGGCGGTCTGGGGCGGCTCCTACGACCTTCCCGTCCTGCGTGCGGAGTGCCACCACGAGGCGGTGGTCGAAGGACTGCGCGAGTACACGGCCAGGGCCGACGAACTCCTCCACGCCGTCCGTCGCGTCCTCCCGTCGCACCCACTCCCCACCCGCCTCACCTCGGACGACGCCGCGCCGGCCGCTGGCGCGTTCACCGGCTGGGCGCGCTTCCGCATGGACGAACGCCGGGTGCGCAGCCTGCTGATGGGCGTCGAGCTCTACCGCGACCGGGACCTGGCCGTCCGCGAGCTCTACCAGAACGCCCTCGACGCCTGCCGGTACGCCCGAGCCCGTGTGCAGTACCTGGACCGGTCACGGACCTTCCGCCTTGGGGAGTACTCCTACGACGGCCGGATCGAGTTCCGCCAGGGGGTGGACGAGGAAGGCCGCGCCTACCTGGAGTGCCAGGACAACGGCGTCGGCATGGGCGAGGAGGAGTTGCGGGGAGTCTTCTCCAACGCCGGCGCCCGCTTCGCCGAACAGCTGGACTTCAAGCTCGAACGAGCCGAGTGGCGCAAGGTGGATCCGCCCGTCGAGCTGTATCCCAACAGCCGCTTCGGCATCGGCGTACTGAGCTACTTCATGCTCGCCGACGAGATCAACGTGACCACCTGCCGCCTGGACGCCTCCGGCCAGCTGGGTCCGCAACTGGAGGTCTCCATCTACGGCCCGAGCCACCTCTTCCGCATCGCCGAGCGGTCGGAGCGGGGCAGCGCGCCGGGAACCACCGTACGGCTGTACCTGCGCGACGACATCGAGCTGGCGGAGTCGTGGTCGTGCGTTGACGTCCTCAAACGCCTCCTGGCCATCGCGGAGTTCGCCACCTCGGCGGTGCACGGCGAGCGGGAAGCCGAATGGAGGCCTGGGACCCTGCGGACTGCAGGGGAGAGCTCGGAGGAGGAGTTCGGGTTCCAGGCATCGGGCGCGGTGGTCCCGTGGGAGCACGCTCCCGACGGTGCGCAGGTGACGTGGTGCGAGTACGGCGGGGCCCTGTTGGTGGACGGACTGTTCGTCAGGCCTTCGGCGTCGGGGGAGTTCGTGAGGCCCAGCAGGGGTTTGGCCGGAGCCGTCGTGAACCTCTCGGGAAAGTGGTCGCCGAGCAGGTTGTCGGTCGACCGGCGGCTTGTCATCGACGACGTGTCCCACCACGTCCGCCGGCTTCTGGAGTCGGCGGCGGTCGATCTGGTCTCGACCGACTCGACATTGCTGAGCATGAAGTGGCTCGCGCGCGTGACGCTCGGCAACGCGGGTATCGCCGATGTCGTGGCCGCCGAATGTGTCCGGCAGGGTCGGCGGTTCGAGTACCGCGGCTTCGCATTCGATACTCGACGGACGGGATGCTGCCCTGTGGACGTCGACCTCTTCGGCGCGGTGGGAATCCCGTTGCCCAGCGGAAGGAGCGAGGTGGGGCCGGTGTCCGGCGCGCCGGACGACTCCGTGGTCCTCTGGCGGCTCCTGGCGCACGACCGGCGGAAGGAGCTGGGGGAACTCGCGGAGATCTGGCCACCGCTCCTGACCGCGGGCCGTGGACGTGTGGCGATGCCCTCCGATCAACTCGCCATGACGACGGGCGGTGGCAGCAGGACGAGGTACTGGAGTCGCTATCACGAGGCCGGCCGGAGGGACGGCGCCCCCGAGGCGGGTGGTCGGCCGGTCACGGTCACAGAGCTGATGACAGCAGCGGATGAGCGGGCCGACCCGGTAGCCGTGGTGGCCGCGGACTGGGCGCGGGCGGGGGTGGGCGTTCCCCGGGCCGTGCTCGACCTGGCGCGTGCCGTCGAGTCGGACCAGGTGTTCCTGAGGGAGACCGACGAGGGACGGAGGTTCCGCGGGTGGCCGGAGCCGGGGGAGTCCGTCGCTCCCGGGTACCTGGCCAAGGCCAGCGTCACGCTGGGTGTCCCTGTCGCTGAGATCGCCGAGGCCATGGCGGTGTACGGACTGGAAGCCGACGTCGCGGGACTTCCCCGCCTGCCGTCGAACGACGTGGCCGTGGTGCTCAGCTGCCACCTCGACGGGGCGTGGCCGTGGCTGAGCCGGGCGCACCCCGTTCCGGTCGCCCACGTGCTGCGCGTGGCGGACACGACGGGGGCCGGTGTCGCCGAGGTGCTCGGGTCCTTCGCGGGGTTCGGGTTCCCGATTCCTCGGATGCCACGCGATGCCACACCGGAGGACCTGTTCCTCTTCGACGGATCATCGGAGTGGGGCGATCCCGTGGATGTCCATTTCCGCTACGCGTTCTCCCTGCTGAGGTATTACGACATCTCCTTGAAGGAGCTGGTCCAGCGGTACCGCGCCTACGGATCACCGATGTTCCTTCCGGGCCCGGCCACACGTGTGGACCAGGAGCTCTTCCAGCCCGACAGCGTCATGGACTGGGAGGACCTGGCGATCGGGGACACGATTCCCTTCGCCAAGTTGATCACGGCGGGGTATCGCCTCCAGAGGAGCCCGGGGGAGTTGGCCCGCCATCTGAGGTCCCGGGGAATTACTGTCTCCTGTGCCGACCTGCCTCGGGAGCTGACGGACCGGCAGGCCCTGGAGATCGTCGGAGAGCTCGACAACAGTCCGCACATGGTCCGCAGGGGCATCTCGTTGGCGACACTCCTGGAGGTCTCGCGGCGAACCGGCCGGCCGATCACGCGGATCGCCGAGTGGTACCGGGAATGGGGCATCCCCACCCCCGACGTCGCCGAGTCGATCCGTGACGCCCTCGCCCGCGTCCCCATGGCCGACCCCTCCTGAGCACCGAATCCACCCGTGAACAGGGCTGCTGCAACCTTCCTCCTTGTTCTACAGTTCTGTAGAAATGAACGAACGGTGATCGGGGACGAGCATGGACAGGTCGCTTCGGCTGCCGCAGCAGGATCGGGCGGACTTCGAGACGGAGCTGGGGCGGGCGCTGGCCGCGCCGCAGGTGCGGGCGGCGCTGCGGGCCGGCGGGGACGAGGCTCGGGGTTCGGAGCGGTTGCGGCGGGCGGCGCGGGAGAACGCGGAGTTCGTGCTGGCCGCGGCGGCGCCGGAGTACGAGCGGTATGCGGCGTTGCGGGCGGACGCCGATGCGGTGGCGCGGCTGCCGGTGGCGGCGCCTCCCCGGGAGCGGGCGTCGGGGTGGTGGGGGGTGCTGGGGGTGGTCGTGCCGATCATCGCGGTGACGGCGGCGGTGATCTTCCTGCTGCTGGGCCTCGTGCTGGGGCTGGTGGAGGACCTGGAGGTGCTGGCGCACGCGCTGGTGGAGGCCGGGTGGGTGTCGGCCGGGGTGGCCGCGGTGAGTCTGCTGGTGGGCGGGCTGGGGCTGCTGGGAGCGGCCCGGGCGAGGGGTGCGGAGGCCGGGGAGGCGGCGGACGGGCCGGGGGAACTGGTGCTGGCGCGGGATGCCTGGCGGTCGGCGCTGGCGGAGCGCGGGCTGGTGCCGTACCTGGTGGCGCAGGCGAACGCGGAGACCGGTCGGCGGCGCTGATCAGGCCCGGTCGAGTCTCGCCGAGCGGGCGGCGTCGACCAGGAGCTGGGCGGCGTCCGGGGGGATGGCGAGGCGGCGGGCGATCCAGGGGGCGGGGCGGCCGGCCCGGGCGAGCATCCAGGCGGAGTACAGGTGGCCGAGCTGGGGTGCGTTCTCGGCGAGCAGCAAGGGGCGGACGGCCTCCATCGGGAAGCCTTCGAGGGCGCGGGCGCTGTACTCGTGGCCGTTGGGGCCGGGTGGGGGCAGCGGGAGCGGGCGGCGGAGGTCGATCCAGCGGCTGAGCAGTACCGCGCCGACGACCAGCAGGCCGGTGCCGGAGGCGCCGATCAGGATGCCGCCGATGACGGGGCGGTCCTCCTCCTCGGCCATGCCGAGGGCGATCTCCTCCAGGACGAGCAGGCCGAGCACGGTGAGCAGTACCGCGGCCTCGGCGGGGCGCGGGTGGGTCCGGGACGTCGTCATGCGGAACCTCTTCCTCGGCGGGGCGGCCGGGGGTTTCGGGCGGGCGCGGCGATTCACCTTCCGTACAACGGCGGTGGGCGGCCCGGGGCACGCGTCACGGCTCAGGCGGTGAAATCGCGGATCATCATTGACGGACCGTCAAGTGTGCGATGTGGGCGGCAGGTTGGCCGCAGCAGGTGGGCCAACCTGCGGAGGTCGGGACCGCGCCTCCTTCCGGTCGGGAGCGCCTGGGTGGCGTGTTCGTCGACGGGGCGAGGGGCCCGGCTGCGGGCGGGCTTCGGGCCAGCATAGCCCGGGCATGTCAGCTTCGACAGGCTTGTCGAAGTTGCGGAACCCGGGCTGCCGGTGAGCATGTCGAGGGGTGGCGGCCCGGCTACTTTGAGTACGGAACTCCGCTTCCGCGGTCGGGGCCGCGGGGGAGGGGGCCGGGAGAGGGGAGGCCGGGGCCGGTGGGGCTCGAAGGCCGGTGCGACACTTCCAACTCCGCGGCGAGGAAGAGCACTTGCCCCGTCTTCCCCCCTGCATGGTCGAGCGCCCACCCGCGCGCCCGGGCGTGGTGGCCGG
>NZ_JBSHAP010000022.1:0-88553 GCF_053611565.1 Kitasatospora sp. NPDC054795 | reverse complement strand
GCCCCGCCCAGCGGCCGCCGCTGCGGGAGCAGCGGGCTGCCCTGGTCGCCCGGGGTGCGCGCGGCCCCCGCGGCCCCCGCGGCCCGCGCGGTCCCGGAGGCGCGCGGGGGCCGCGGAGGCAGCGGGGCGGCCGGACCGGCCAGCAGGGGCTGGGAGTCGGACCGGCTCGGCGAGACCGCGAAAGCCAGCGAGCCGAAGAACACGTAGCAGCCCAGCCCGACCCCGAGCGGGAAGATGAACTGGAGTGCCATCACGCCGGCCTCGGTGGAGCGCGAGAGGTCCAGCTGGACGGAGAGCGCCGCCATGCCGGTGTAGTGCATCGCGCAGACCGCCACGCCCATCACCGGCGCCGCCGCCAGCACGGCGAGCGTGCCCCGGATGTTGAGCGCGGCCCAGAGCGCGGCCGTGGCCGCGACCACGGCGATGGCCACCGAGGCGGCGACGGTGGGCCGGTCGTAGCCGAGCGTGCCGGGCAGGACCATCGCGGCCATGCCCAGGTAGTGCATCGCGGCGACCCCCAGACCGGTGGTCAGCCCGCCGACCAGCAGGGCCAGGACGCGGCGCCGCCAGTACCCGACGGTGAAGAGCCCGACGCCGACCACGGCGACGGCGACCAGCAGGCTGAGCACGGTCAGGCCGGGCCGGTAGCCGATCTCGACGCCGGTCACGGAGAAGCCGAGCATCGCGATGAAGTGCATGGACCAGATCCCGGCCCCGAGCGAGGTCGAGGCGAACAGCAGCCAGACGGCCCGGGTGCGACCCCGGGAGACGAGTGCCCAGCGGGCGCTGCGCAGGGCGACGAAGGCGCCGACGCAGGCGACGAAGTACGAGACCGCCGGTGTCACCCAGCCGTGGTCGGCATGGTGGATCTCACCCAATGGAGCTCCCTGGACGAGGGTTGAGGGCACCGGGGCGCGGGCGGACGCGGCTGGCCGGGGAAGGCGCGCGGCGGCGGGCACCGGAGCGGGAACGTGCTCCCGCAGGGGAGGAGCCTGGCATGTGGTGCCCCTGACAATCCGGGAGAGTAGCCACTGCCCGGCAGTCGCACAATGTTCGTGCTTTTCGTGAAGTCCCAGGTCAGGATGGGCCTTTACGCGGCCTGCATGATCCCGGCACCAAGCCCTGACACCGCCTGCGCACCGCCTCCGGGTGACTGCGGTCCGCTGTCGGCGCTCACTCCAGGGGGGCTAGCCCGAACGGGTGGCCGGCCGGGTCGATCAGCACCCGCAGGGTGCGGCCGTGCTGGTAGGCGGGCTCGGTGGCGCCGAGCGCGAGGGCCTTCGCGGTGGCCTCGTCCAGGTCGTCGACGTAGAAGTCGAGGTGGAAGTGCTTGCTGCCGTCCGGTTCCGTCCACGGTTCCGGCCGGTAGCCGGCCACCCGGCCGAAGCCCAGTGGGCTGCCGCCCTCGGGGTTGTCCAGGATCGCGAAGCGCTCGTCCGCGTGCCTGGTCTCCCACCCCAGCAGCTCGCCGTAGAACGAGGCCAGCGCGACCGGGTCGGCGCAGTCGATGGTGACCATGGCGAGCCGGGCGAAGCCGGTGTCGCCGGGCCCGGTGCGCGCGGACCGTTCGGACGGCTGCGGCTGTTCGGACGGCTGGGACCGCTCGGACTGCTCGGTGGCGAGGTCGGACATGGCAGGTCGGCCCTTCCGGGAGAGAGCTGGGGCCCATGACCAATATGGCACCGCGGTGACCCTCCGGCACGGCGGCGGATCTCATTTTCCTTAGCGAGAGTAATGACGTAGGCTAAAGAGATGCCCGAGATGTCCGAGCAGGACCTCGCAGCGATCAGTCAGCTGCGATCGTCCACGATGCGCCTCTCCCGACGACTCAAACACCAGCGGGTGGAGGAGTCGCTGAGTCCCACCGAGATGGGAGTGCTGGGCACCCTCGCCCGGTGCGGAAAGGCGACGCCGGGTGAGCTCGCCCGGAAGGAGCACGTGCAGCCTCCTTCGATGACCAGGATCGTCGCGATGCTGGAGGAGAAGGGGCTGGTGCGGCGCGAACCGCACCCCGAGGACCGCCGCCAGGTGGTCGTCAGCAGCACCGAGCAGGCCGAGACGATCCTCGCGGAGAGTCGTCGACGCCGGAACGTCTGGCTCGCCGAGCTCGCCCAGGGGCTCGACGAGGAGGAATGGGCCGTCCTCAGGGAGGCCGCGCCCGTGCTCTACAAGCTCGCCCACCTGTAGCTCGCCCACCTGTAGCTCGCCCACGTGCAGCTCGTACACCTCCGAGGCACACCGACCCCGGCCGGCCGCCGGGAGAAGAAGGAGCCCGCATCACCGCAGGACCGACCACCGACACCAGGAGCGCGACGGCCACCGCCAGCGCCCGCCCGCCCCCGGGGGGGGCCCCCGCGCCCCCCCCCCCGCCGGGTCTACCGGCCGTACCCCCGTCACCGCCGGTAGAAGACGCTCCGCGACCAGAAGTAGCCGACCAGCGTCAGCACGGTGCACCAGGCCAGGGCGCTCCAGGCACTGGTGCCGATCCCGGTCCCCATCAACAGCCCGCGCAGGGTCTCGATCATGGGGGTGAAGGGCTGGTACTCGGCGAACCAGCGAAGTGCCGTCGGCATGGAGTCGGTGGGCACGATGGCGCTGCCGATGAAGGGCAGGAACTGCAGCGGCATCGGCATGTTGCTGGCGCTCTCGACCGTCTTGGCCACCAGGCCGATGCCGGCCGATATCCAGGTCAGGGCGATCGTCAGGAAGAGCAGCAGGCCCATCGCGGCCAGCCACTCCACCGGTCCGGCGTTCGGCCGGAAGCCCATCGCGAGGGCCGCGCCGATCACCAGCACCAGCCCAATCATGGTCTGGATGACACTGCCGACCACGTGCCCCGCCAGGAAGGCGGAGCGCGATATGGCCATCGTGCGGAAGCGGTTGACGATGCCCTCGGTCATGTCGGTGCAGATGCCGATCGCGGTGACCAGCGACCCGGAGGTGGCCGCCATCAGCACGATGCCGGGCGTCACGTAGTCGATGTAGTTGCCGCCGCCTATGCCGGCACCCAGGGTGCTGCCGTAGGCGTAGTTGAAGAGCAGCAGCATCATGACCGGCATCACCACGACCGCGAAGGTCAGGGACGGGTACCGCAGCGCGTGCTTGAGGTTGCGGCGCAGCATGGTCAGCGAGTCGCTGAGCGCGTGGCCGGCCGTGCCCGTGGCCATGCTCATCGCACGCCCTCCCCGGTCAGTTGAAGGAACGCGTCGTCCAGGTCGGCCGTCTCCACGACCAACGACTCGGCCTGCACGGACGCGTTGTCGAGCACGTCCAGTACGGCCTTCACGGTGAGGACGGAGTTGTCCCCCGGGATCTCCAGCCGCAGCGCCTCGGTGTCGGCCGTGGCGTATTCGAACAGCGTGGCGGCGGTGGCCAGCGAGCCGGCGTCCGCGAACCGGAGCCGGATCCGCCCGCCGGGGGCGAACCGCTTCAGCTCCTCGGCCGTGCCCTCGGCGACGATCCGGCCGCCGTCCAGGACGGCGATCCGGTCGGCGAGCTGGTCGGCCTCCTCCAGGTACTGGGTGGTGAGGAAGACCGTCACCCCGTGGTCGGCGACCAGGCTCCGGATGATCTCCCACATGGTGCGCCGGCTGCGCGGGTCCAGCCCGGTGGTCGGCTCGTCCAGGAAGATCACCTTCGGGTCCCCGACCAGGGTCATCGCGAGGTCGAGCTTGCGCCGCATGCCACCAGAGAAGGTGGTGACGGCCTTGCGCGAGGCCTCGGTGAGATCGAAGCGCCGCAGCAGTTCCTCCGTCCGCCTCCGCCCCTCCCGACGGCGGAGGTGGTTGAGGTCGGCCATCAGCATCAGGTTCTCCTCGGCGGTGAGCAGGTTGTCCACCGCCGAGAACTGGCCCGTCACCCCGATCGCCTTCCGCACCGCGTCGGCCTCGCGTGCCACGTCGCGCCCGACCACCCGGGCCGAGCCACCGTCCGCGGGGATCAGGGTGGAGAGGATCTGCACGATGGTGGTCTTGCCGGCGCCGTTGGGCCCGAGCAGGGCGAATACGCTGCCCGCCGGGATCTCCAGGTCGACGCCCCTCAGGACCGCCTTGTCCCCGTAGGACTTGGTGAGTCCGGTCGCCGAGATCGCCGGGACCGCGGAGTCGGCCGCCATCAGGCCCTCCGGACGACGACGTTGCCGACCTGGGTGCGGCCGCGGACCTCGACCGTCTCCACCGCGTCGCCCGGGCCCTGGGTGGGGCCGAGGTCGTTGCGGACGCCGCCGACCTTGCTGTGCACGTCGAGCCAGGCCGCGGTGCCCTCCGCAATGCCGACCTCGACGTCCCCCACGCTGGTCTGGAGGGTGACCTTGCCGCGCACCACCCGGCCGACCCGGATGTGGCCGTGCGCCGACTTGGCGTCCACGTTCCCCTCGGCGAGGCCGACGTGGATCCGGCCGTTGGAGGCGTTGGCGTGGAGTTCGCCGTACACCTCGTCGACCTCGGTGTCGCCGTTGCTGTTCTTCACCGTGAGCCGGCCCCCGACGGATCCGATCTCGATCCGGCCGGCCCCCGTCACCTCGGCGTCCCCGGTCGTCGCGCCGAGCCGGACGTCCCCGAAGCCGCTGTCGAGCCGGGCGCTCTCGGCGCTCTCGACCTGGATCCGGCCGAGCGAGGTCTTCAGCCGGCAGGCGCCGAGCGGGCCCTCGGTGACGAACTCGGCCATCGGGGACTCGCTGTGGACCTCGGAGCCGGCCGGCAGCTCGACCAGGACCTCGATCGCGCCCTTCTTGCCGCTGAAGACGCTGCGCTGCTTGGGGGCCTTGATGCCGAGCCGGCGGCCGGAGAAGTCGACCTGGGTCTGCTCGGCGGCCTTGACGTCCGCCTCCTTGGCCGGATTGGCGGGCCGGACCTCGACCACCGCGTCGGTGCGCTTGCCCGCCTTGATCCAGACCGAGCCGATGTCGAACTCGAGGATGGCGGAGATCGGTCCGTCGGTCTCGTACGTAGGCATGGCTGTCCCGTCCTCTTGACTCGTGTGGGTGTTCCCGCTGGTCGGAGCGGGGGTGACGTCGAAGGTGCAGAAGGTGGTGCGGGAGGTCGTGCGGATGCTCGGGGTCCTGCGGAGGCCTCAGTGGACCCAGCCGGTGAAGCCCTGGCCGCCGACGCTGCGCGCGACCCGGCTGCCCGGATCGGCCACCGGCCGGCGGACCGGCTCGCCGCCCTCCAGCGCGCCGGCCAGGGCCCGGACCAGCCAGGCGTTGAGCGAGAGGCCGGCCTCGGCGGCGGCCTCCTCCGCCCTGGCCTTGAGGTGGGCGGGCAGGCGGAAGTTGATCCGGGCGGTGCCGGTCTCGTCCGGCTCCGGCGCCGCCGAAGGCGCCACCGGCGGCGCCATCGGTGCCGGCTGTGGCGCCGCATCGCCGTGGAAGGCGTCCGAGCCGGGCGGCGCCGTCACCACGAACTCGGGGTCGAGCCCGCGCAGGCGCACGTCCACCGAGCCGGGGGCGAGGTCACGGGTGACTTCGCCCATGGCGGCCGAGAGCGCGTTGAGCAGGGTGAGCCGCACGGCCGACTCCAGCGGGAGCGTCAGCCGCTCGGCCAGCGCACGCGCTTCGTCCCCGCCGGTGGCGGCGGCCACCGCAAGCTCGTTCCGGAGGTTTTCCACGTACGGCGTGAGGTCCATGGCCGTAAGCATGGCACGGCGGTGGTGCCATGTCGAGCCATTTGTGGCACCACTTTGGCGCCATCGCCCGAACGAGGGTGGCGCCGGTCGGCGCCCGAACGCGGAACCGCCCCGCCGACCGAGGTCGACGGGGCGGTTCAGCAGGGGAAACGCGACGGGGGAAGCGCGACTGCGGGAAGGTCAGGCCTGCTGCCAGCCCGCCAGGTAGGCGTCGATCTCCCCGGTCAGCCGGGTCTTGCCCGCCCGGTCCAGGAAGGAGGCCTCGACGGCGTTTCGGGCCAGCCCCGCCACCCCGGCCTCGTCCAGGCCCAGCAGTCGCGCCGCCACCGCGTACTCGGTGTTGAGGTCGGTGCCGAACATCGGCGGGTCGTCGCTGTTGACCGTCACCAGCAGCCCGGCGTCGACCATCCGCTCGATCGGGTGGTCCTCCATCCGCTCCACCGCCCGGGTGGCGATGTTGGAGGTCGGGCAGACCTCCAGCGGGATGCGGTGCTCGCCCAGGTAGTCGACCAGCGCCGGGTCCTTCACCGCCTGGGTGCCGTGCCCGATGCGCTCGGCGCCGAGCACCCGGATCGCGTCCCAGACCGTCTCCGGACCGGTGGTCTCGCCCGCGTGCGGGACGCTGCGCAGGCCGGCCGCCCGGGCCCGGTCGAAGTACGGCTTGAACTGCGGGCGCGGCACGCCGATCTCCGGGCCGCCCAGGCCGAAGCTGACCAGGCCCTCGGGGCCCAGCTCGGTGGCCAGCCGGGCGGTCGCCTCGGCGGACTGCAGCCCGGCCTCGCCCGGGATGTCGAAGCACCAGCGCAGCACCACGCCGAGCTCCTTCTCGGCGCGCAGCCGGGCGTCCTCGATCGCCTCCATGAAGGCGACCTCGGGGATGCCCCGGCGGACCGAGGAGTACGGGGTGATGGTCAGCTCGGCGTACCGGATGTTCTGCCGGGCCATGTCCTCGGCGACGCCGTAGGTGAGCGAGCGGACGTCCTCGGCGTCCCGGACCAGGTCCACCACGCTCAGGTAGACCTCGATGAAGTGCGCGAAGTCGGTGAAGGTGAAGTACTCGGCGAGCGCCGCCGGGTCGACCGGCACCTTGGAGTTCCCGGCGTGCCGGGCGGCCAGTTCCGCGACGACGCGCGGCGAGGCCGAGCCGACGTGGTGGACGTGCAGTTCCGCCTTGGGCATCCCGGCGATGAATGCCTCGATGCTCCGCTCCACAGGCTCGATCCGACTGACGCTGGGGCCGATCCGACTTCCGTCCGGCTGGACCACGGTGGTTCCCTTCTTCCTTCTACGCGCGTACCGAAGACAGCTGCTGGCAAGGATAGGCCGTGCCCGGGGTCACCCTCCGAGCGCCACCGCCAGGGTGTGGATCAGCAGCCCGGCCAGGGCGCCGACCACGGTGCCGTTGATCCGGATGAACTGGAGGTCGCGGCCGACGTTGGCCTCGATCTTGCGGGAGGCGTCGTCGGCGTCCCAGCCCGCCACCGTCTCGGAGATCAGCGAGGTGATCTCGGTGCGGTAGGTGTCGACCAGGTACTGGGCGGCGTCCTGGAGCCAGCCGTCCACCTTGGCCTGGAGCTTGGGGTCGGTGGCCAGGCGCTCGCCGAAGCGGCGCACGCCGTCGCGGATGCGCCGGCGCAGTTCGCTGTCCTCGTTCTCGGCCGCGCCCATCACCAGGGTGCGCACGGCTGCCCAGGTGGAGTTGATCAGGTCCTGCACCTCGGCACGGGCCAGCAGCTCTCCCTTGGCCCGCTCGACCCGGGCGATGGTCTCCGGGTCGGTCTGCAGCTCGGTCGCGAAGTCGGCGAGGAAGTTGTCGATCGCGCCGCGGGCCGGGTGGTCCGGATCGTCCCGGATGTCGGTGACGAAGCGCAGCAGTTCCTTGTAGACCCGCTCGCCGACCTGGTGGTCGATGAACCGGGGCGTCCAGCCCGGGGTCTTCTGGGTGACCTTCTGGACCACCTCCTCGTGGTTGGTGGTCAGCCAGCCGTGCGCCCGGACGGCGACCAGGTCCACCACCCCGTGGTGCCCGCCGTCCGCGACCACCTTGCCGAGCATCCGGCCCATCGGCTCGGCCACCGAGGTGGCCGCGGCCCGCCTGGTCACCGCCTCGGCGACCACCGCCCGCACGTCGTCGTCGCGGAGCACCGCGAGCAGGCCGCGCAGCGCCGCCGAGGCCTCCTTGGTGACCCGCTCGGCACTGCCCGGCGCGGCCAGCCACTCCCCCAGCCGGCGGCCGATGCCGAGTGCCGCCAGGCGGCCGCGGACCACGTGGCCGGAGAGGAAGTTCTCGCCGACGAAGTCGCCGAGCGAACGCCCGAAGGCGTCCTTCTTGGTCGGGATGATCGCGGTGTGCGGGATCGGCAGGCCGAACGGCCGGCGGAACAGCGCGGTCACCGCGAACCAGTCGGCCAGCGCGCCGACCATGCCCGCCTCGGCGGCGGCCGCCACGTACCCCGCCCAGGGGCCGGCGCCGGCCGCCCCGGCCCAGGTGGACAGGGCGAAGACCAGGGTCGCGAAGGCCAGCAGGCCGGTCGCGATGGTCTTCATCCGGCGGACGCCGCGTCTCTTCTGCTCGTCGGCCGCGGTGAACCGGACCCCGGGGCCGGTCCCGCTGAAGGCATCGTCACTCACCCCGCCAGTCTGCCCGTTGCCCGGCGCGGGCGGGGGCGCGCCTCGCGATCACGCGCCCCCGCCAGGCGTGACGCACCGAACAACCCGGGCCCCACACGCCGAACCGACCGGGCCTCACGCCCCGCCCAGCACCATCCGCCGCACCTCCGCGCCCGCCCAGCGCTTCGGGTCCGTGCACCGGCGCCCGTCCAGCAGCACCCGCACCCCCGGCAGGTCCGCCGGCGTCAGGTCCCGGTACTCCGGGTGGTCGGCCTGCAGCACCGCCGCCACCACCGACTCCCCGCCGTACGGCGGCAGCCCGAGCGCCGCCAACTCCTCCGCCTCGTACAGCGGGTCGCTGACGTACGGCCGCGCACCCGCCGACCGCACCGCCTCGACCAGCGGGAACACCCCGGAGTACGCCGTCTCCTTGACCCCGCCCCGGTACGAGGCGCCGAGCACCAGCACGCCCTGCCCGGCGATCCCGCCCGGCACCGCCCCCGCCAGCACGCCCACCGCGTACCCCGGAACCGCCAGGTTGGCCTCGCGCGCCGCCCGGACCACCGTCGCGCCCGGGTCGTTCCACAGGTAGAGCCGCGGGTACACCGGGATGCAGTGCCCGCCGACCGCGATGCCCGGCCGGTGCAGGTGGCTGTACGGCTGGGAGTTGCAGGCGTCGGCGATCTCCGCGAAGTCCACCCCGACCTCGTCCGCGTACCGGGCGAACTGGTTGGCCAGCGCGATGTTGACGTCCCGGTACGTGGTCTCGGCGAGCTTGCTGAACTCGGCCGCCTCCGCCGAGGCCAGTTCCCAGACGCCGTTGGGCCGGGGCAGGTCCGGGCGCGGGTCGAAGTCCAGCACCGCCCGGTAGAACTCGGCGCCGCGCCGGGTGGAGGACGCGTCCAGGCCACCGACCAGTTTGGGGTAGCGCCGCAGGTCGGCGAAGACCCGTCCGGTGCGCACCCGCTCCGGGCTGAACACCAGCGCGAAGTCCCTGCCGGCCGCGAGCCCCGACCGGGACGCCAGCCGGGGCGCCCAGCGCTCCCGGGTGGTGCCGACCGGCAGGGTGGTCTCGTAGCTGACCAGGGTGCCCCGGCGCAGCCCGGCCGCGACGGCGTCGGTGGCCGCGTCGAGCTGGGCGAAGTCCGGGCTGCCGTCGGCGGCGGTGACCAGCGGGACGACCAGGACGACGGCCTCGGCCCGGGCCACCGCGACCGTGGTGTCGGCGGTGGCCCGCAGCAGGCCCTCAGCGACGACCCGCTTGAGCGCCTGGTCCAGACCCGCCTCCCGGGGGAACGGCGGCACGCCCCGGTTGACGCTCTCCACCACGCCGGGGGCGGTGTCCGCGCCGGTCACCCGGTGGCCCTTCAGCGCGAACTGCACCGCCAGTGGCAGGCCCAGCTTGCCCAGGCCGACCACGCAGACGTCCAGACTCATCCCCGTCCTCCGTTCACCGAGTCGGCCAGCCGGCGCCACGCCGGGTGGCGCCGCAGCCGGCGCCGCAGCTGTTCCGGGACGAGCCCGCGCCACAGCTGCCGGGCGAGGTCGAGCCGCGGGGCGGCCTTCCCGACCGCCTCCGAGGCCGCCTCCCCGGCAGCCGCCCCGGTCGCCTCCTCCGGCAGCAGGAACAGCTCGTCCGGCAGGCCGAGCCGGGCGTCCCGGAACGCCGGGAGGCCCGCGTACCGCCGCCCGCCGTCCACCACCACGGGTGGATCGCCGTGCGCCGCCTCGTAGCGGATCTGGTCGCGCAGCGCCTCCGGCCGCACCGCGCAGGCGAGTTCGAGCCGCACCCGCTCGGCGGGCGGCAGCCGGTGGTACACCTCGCGGGCACCGAACCGTTCGACCAGCCGCGCGACCTCGACGCACACCCGCTCCTGCACGTCCTCGGCCAGCAGCAGGAAGCCCTCCCGCAGCAGGCGCGGCACGTCCCAGCCGAAGCTGCGGGCCCGGATGGCGTCCAACTCCTCTCCGGGCTCCGCCAGTTCCGCCGCCACCTGCTGCAGCGCGGCGATCCCGCGCAACCGGTCCAGCACCCCGGCCCGCTCGGTGACGTTGCCCCGGTCCTCGCGCAGCACCAGGAAGTAGCAGTCGTAGGAGGCGAGGACGGACACCCGGGCCGCCCGCAGGCAGGCCTCCAGGGTGAACGGCTGGTCCGAGAAGACCTTCAACCGCTCGTCGCGGCACAGCCCGTGGCGCCGGAGGAGGTCGAGCCGGAACAGCTTGGTGTCGGCCAGCGCCCAGGCCAGCGCGGAGTCGGTGAAGTTCACGGACTCGGCGTCGGCGTGGAAGATCCCCTGCGGGACCAGCCGCCCGTTCACCCCGATCTGCTTGGGCACCACCACGTCCGAGCCCCAGGCGTCGGCGGCCGTGACCAGCCGCTCCAGCGCCTCCTCGCCGAGCCGGTCGTCCGCGCCGAGGAACAGCACGTAGCGGCCGCGGGCCAACTCCAGGGCGCGGTTGGTCGGGCCCGCCGGGCCGCCCGAGTTGGGCTGGTGCAGCACCGTGAACAGCCCTGGGTGGCGGGCGGCGTACTCGTCCAGCAGCTCCCCGCCGCCGTCCGTGGAGCCGTCGTCCACGGCCACCACCTCCAGCCGCCCCGGCGCCAGGGACTGCCCGACCAGCGAGTCCAGGCAGGCGGTGAGGTACGGCATGGTGTTGTAGACCGCGACCACCACGGTCACGTCGGGTACGGCCATCGGGGAGCGGGCCTCCGGTTCCGGCATCGGCGAGTGATGCCGGGTCAACTCGCGGTGGCGGCCAGGGGTCACGATGATCACCCGCACCGGCGACGGGGAACCGAACACACTCCCGGCCGTGGCACTGGCGTACGACGGCCGGGCGGCGGCCGGAGGGCCCCCGGCCGCCGCACGTCCGTCCCGTCAGCCGATCGCGACCTCCGCGTACATCCGGGCGATCACGTCCTCGATGGCCGGTTCGCGCACCGACAGGTCCACCAGGGGGTAGCGCGCGGCGACCGCCGCCACGATCGGCGCGGCGCTCTCCTGGGCCGGGAAGGCCAGCCACTGGCGCGGCCCCTCGACCCTGGTGACCCGGGCCCCGGGCACCTCGACCGGGTGCGGGAGTTCCTGCGCGAGGTCCACCACCAGCGTCCGCTCGCTGCGGCCGGTGGCGTGCAGGCCCTCCAGTCCGCCGTCGTAGACCACCCGGCCGTGGTCGATCACCATCACCCGGCCGCAGAGCTGCTCGATGTCGGTCAGGTCGTGGGTGGTGAGCAGCACGGTGGTGTCCCGGTCCCGGTTGACCTCGCGCAGGAACTCCCGCACCCGGCCCTTGCTGACCACGTCCAGACCGATGGTCGGCTCGTCCAGGTAGAGCACCTGGGGGTCGTGCAGCAGCGCAGCGGCGAGGTCGCCGCGCATCCGCTGGCCGAGCGAGAGCTGGCGCACCGGGGTGTCCAGCAGTCCGCCGAGGTCGAGCAGTTCGACGCAGCGGCCGAGGTTCTCGCGGTACCGGGCGTCGGGGATGCGGTAGATCCGGCGGGCGAGTTCGAAGGAGTCGCGCAGGGGCAGGTCCCACCAGAGGGTGGTGCGCTGGCCGAAGACGACGCCGATCCGGCGGGCCAGTGCGACGCGTTCGCGCGCCGGGTCGACGCCGGCCACCCGCAGCCGTCCGGAGCTGGGGACGAGGATGCCGGTGAGCATCTTGATGGTGGTGGACTTGCCGGCCCCGTTGGGCCCGATGTAGCCGACGCACTCGCCGGCCTCGACGGTGAAGCCGAGCCCGTCCACCGCCCGGACCTCGCGTTTGGCCCGGCTGAACCGGCCCGTGCGGGTGCGTACGGTGAAGGTGCGGTGGACGTCCTGGAGTTCGATCAGTGCCATGGGAGCTCCTTCGGGATGGGAGGGTTCCGGTGGGAGGGGTTCGGTGGGAGGGGTTCAGCTGCCGGTGCCGCGGTAGGCGCGCAGCCCGGCCCGCCAGGCGAGCCCGGCGGCGAGGACGCAGAGCGCGGCGACGACCGGCGAGGCGAACTGGAAGGCGGTGGGCAGGCCGAGCGGGTCGGGCCGGTCGAGGATGCGCAGCGCGGGAAGCCAGTTGACGAAGGCCAGCGGTACGCCGAAGACCGCCCCGGCGACCAGCTCCTTGGCGAAGATCGTCGGCGGGTAGTGCAGCAGCGTCGCGCCGCCGTAGGTGAAGGAGTTCTGGATCTCCTTGGACTCGCCCCACCAGAACTGGACGGTGGCGCCGCCGATGTAGATCGCGCCGAAGATGACGGTGCCGCAGAGCAGCAGGGCGGGCACCAGCAGCACCCGGTCCCAGGTCCAGTGGACGTCCAGGGCGGCCAGCGACCAGACCAGCACCGCGACGGCCTGGAGCGGGCGGCCGAGCCGGCGCAGCGTGAAGCGTTCGGCGCACAACTGGGAGAGCGCGGGCGCGGGCCGGATCAGCATGGTGTCCAGCGAGCCGCTGCGGATCCGCGCGCCGAGCCCGTCGGCCGAGCCGACCAGCAGGTTGGCGACGCCGAGCGAGAAGGTGGCGGTGGCGTACAGGAAGGCGATCTCCGGCAGGCTCCAGCCGCCGAGCCGGTCGGTGTGCAGGAACATGATCACCAGCACCACGAAGTCGAGGGAGTGGGTGACCAGGCTCGCGACCAGGTTGAGCGCGAAGGAGGCCCGGTAGGCCATCATCGAGCGCATCCACATCCGGGCGCAGAGCCACCAGGAGCGCAGCGCCCAGGCGGTGCGGGCGGTGAGGGGCTCCCGGCGGAGCCCGACGAGCTGCTCAGCCACCCTGCACCACCACCTTGCGGGTGGCCAGCCACTGGGCGCCCCGCCCGGCGGCGAGCAGCACCACCGCCCAGCCGAGCTGGAAGCCGAGCGCCCCGAACAGGGCGGTGCCGCCGGTCCGTTCCAGGAAGACGTCGGTGGGGACGTTCACCAGCGCCGACCAGGGCAGCGCCCGGCCGAGGTCGCCGAGCGGGCCGGGGAACAGCGCGACCGGCAGCAGCATCCCGGAGAAGAACATCGAGACCACCAGCATCACCGAGCGCACTCCCTCCGAGTCGTGCAGCCAGAAGCCGGTGATCGAGACCAGGAAGCGCAGCCCGAAGCTGACCACGACCGCGAGCAGTGCCGAGAGCAGGAAGAACGCCCAGGTGAGTGGGTGTTCGGGCAGTCGGATGCGGAACACCAGTGCGCCGATCAGTATCGGCACGGTGCCGCGCACCAGCGCCTGGAAGCCGGCCCGGCCGAGGTCGGAGGCCAGCCACCAGGCCTGGAAGTCGACCGGGCGGTAGAGGTCGACGGCGATGTCGCCGCTGCGGAAGCGGTCCTGGAGGTCGTCCTGGAAGCCGCCGCCCCAGACCGCGACGGTGACCAGCAGGCTCTGGCTGACCCAGATGTAGGTGACGGCCTGGCTCTGGTCGTAGCCGCCGAGGCCGGGGCGGGCCTGCCAGAGGGCGAGGAAGGTGGAGGCCAGGATGATGCCGAAGACGGTGTTGGTGAAGGTGCCGGCCACGGTGGCGGCCCGGTAGGTGGAGTAGCGGCGGAAGGCGCCGCGGGCAACGGCGGCGTAGAGCATATTGTCTCCTTGTCGACAAATACGGGCAGAGGTGGACACCCCTCGACATCCGCGCACGCCCCAGCGGCCCCGACCGGCCGTACCCGGGGGTG
The DNA here is from genome assembly GCF_053611565.1 of Kitasatospora sp. NPDC054795. NCBI lineage: Bacteria > Bacillati > Actinomycetota > Actinomycetes > Kitasatosporales > Streptomycetaceae > Kitasatospora > Kitasatospora sp. NPDC054795. Next base: position 74,691 of record NZ_JBSHAP010000022.1, on the reverse strand, counting down.
CCGGGCCTGGCGGGCGGAGCTGCGAAAGTGGGTGCGCTATGTGGTTTGCACCTTTCACCGTACCTCCGGCCCGCACCACCCGCACCCGGTTTTCCCCGCCTGATCCGACGTCAAATAGCAGATAATCTCGGCATGACCTTGAGCACCCGCCGCCAGGCCAAACGGGCCGCCCGCCGCGAGGCCCGCCGCGCCCTCCCGCTCTGGCGCCGGCTCCTGCCCACCTGGCGGGTCACCTTCGGCACCCTCACCCTGCTGCTCCTGCTCGCCGCCGGCGGCTTCGCCGTGCTCTACGTCATCGTCCCGGTGCCCGACCCCAACGCCCACGCCGTCGCCCAGAACAACATCTACCTCTACGCCGACGGCAGCACCGAGATCGCCCGCACCGGCGCCGTCAACCGCACCGACGTCACCATCGACCAGATCCCGCCGGCGACCCAGCAGGCCGTCGTCTCCGCCGAGGACCGCACCTTCTACCAGAACCGCGGGATCGACCTGAAGGGCATGCTCCGAGCCGGCTGGAACACCCTGCTCGGCAAGGGCATGCAGGGCGGCTCCACCATCACCCAGCAGTACGTCAAGAACTACTACCTCACCCAGGACCGCACCATCGAACGCAAGGGCCGCGAACTGCTCATCGCCCTCAAGGTCGACCAGCAGCGCGACAAGCGCGAGATCCTCGCCGGCTACCTCAACAGCAGCTACTTCGGCCGCGGCGCCTACGGCATCCAGAGCGCCGCCCACGCCTACTACGGCGTCGACGTCTCCGGACTCACCCCCGCCCAGGGCGCCTACCTCGCCTCCCTGCTCCAGGCCCCCAGCCTCTACGACGTCAAAACCGCCACCCCCGCCAACCGCGAGAAGGCCGTCGCCCGCTGGAACTACACCCTCGACGGCATGGTCCAGCTCGGCTTCCTCACCCCCGCCGACCGCGCCGCCACCGCCTTCCCCGACCCGATCGACCCCCAGCCCGCCACCGGCCTCGCCGGCCAGGCCGGCTACCTGGTCGGCGTCGCCGACGACTACCTCGTCTCCTCCGGCACCCTCGACGCCGCCACCCTCAAGGCCGGCGGCTGGCGCATCACCACCACCTTCGACAAACCCCGGCAGGACGCCTTCGTCAAGGCCGTCCAGGACCGGCTCACCGGCGAACTCGACCCCCGGGCCCGCCCCGCCACCGACACCGACGTCCGGGTCGCCGGCGCCTCCGTCGAACCCGCCACCGGCCGGGTCGTCGCCGTCTACGGCGGCCCCGACTACGCCAAGCAGCCCTACAACGACGCGCTGCGCCAGGACAACCAGATCGGCTCCACCTTCAAACCGATCGACCTCGCCGCCGGCCTGCTCGCCCAGCACACCCTCGACGGCGTCCCGATCACCACCGAATCCCGCTACGACGGCAGCAGCGAACGCCCCGTCACCGGCGGCCCCACCCCCTACGCGCCGCCCAACGAGGACGACGTCGACTACGGCAGCATCACCCTGCGCTACGCCATGGTGAAGTCGGTCAACTCCGTGTACGCGCAGGAGGGAGTCGACGCCGGACTCGCCCGCGTCCGGGAGACCGCCGTCAAACTCGGCATCCCCGACAGCGTCCGCGGCATGGACCCGGCCAACACCTCGATGACGCTCGGCACCGCCACCCCCAGCGCCCTCGACCTGGCCGGCGTCTACGCCACCCTCGCCGACCACGGCCAGGCCCGCACCCCCTGGTCCGTCGTCAAACTCGAACGCGTCAAACCCGGCGGCGCCGTCGACGTCCCCAAGATGCCCGAGCACGACCCCACCGAGGCCCTCGACCGGGAGACCGCCGACTCCGTCACCGACGTGCTGCGCGACGTCGTCAGCCCGCGCGGCACCGGCGCCGCCGCCCTCGACCTGAACCGCCCCGCCGCCGGCAAGACCGGCACCACCGACTCCAACCTCTCCGCCTGGTTCGCCGGCTACACCCCCGAACTCGCCACCACCGTCGGCCTGTTCCGGGAGAACCCGAAGACCCATGCCAAGGAGCCACTGGCCGGCACCGCCGGACTCACCCGGATCAACGGCGGCACCTTCCCCACCCGGATCTGGACCGCCTACATGGCCGCCGCCCTCGACGGCACCCCCACCCAGGACTTCGACCTCAGGACCGGACACGGCACCCCCACCGCCACCCCCTGGCCCGGCCTCACCCCCGGCAACAGCCCCAGCGCCACCACCCCGACCACCGCCCCCGCCACCGGCGGCGAACCCGCCCACGCCGACCCGGCCCCCGGCACACCGCCCGGCCACGAGCCCGGCACCCCCGCTTCCACCGGCCGACCCGCTCCCGGGCCGGTCACCCCCAGCCCGCAGGCGCCCAGGCCGACGGCGGAGCCGGAACAGCCCAGCCCCACCCCCAGGCCCAGCCAGGTCCAGCCGACCCGCCCCACCGCCCCGCCCAGCGCCACCGGCGGCCCCGCCAGCCGCCCGGCGGCCCCGCCCACGCCCTGAAGCCTGTCCCCGGCCTTCCGGAACAGGCCTTCAGCAACAAGCTTCAGGACGCGCCCCGGGCCACCAGTTCGCGCTCCAGCGGGGTGCGGAACCGCGGCGTCACCCGCACCTCCCCCAACCAGTCCGCCAGCCGCTCGGCCCGCTCCGCGACGGCCCGCTCCGCCGCCGCCCCGACGTCCCGGAACAGCCGCCACACCACCGCGCCGTCGGGGCGCTGCGCCCAGCCGCCCACCACCTCGCCGCACCACCACACCGTCGGCCCGGCATTGCCCGCCCGGTCGAACAGCGCCGGCACGTCCTCCGGCCGCAGATACCAGTCCCGCCCACGCCAGCCCATCACCGCCGGGTCCAGCGCGGGCAGCAGCGCCGCCCACGGCTCCGGCCCCGCCACCGGCGCCTCGTCCCCCGGCAGCACCAGCGCCGGCGCCCCGCCGGCCAACGCCACGTCCAGCGCCCCGAGATCGGCCAGCGCCCGGCGGACGTCCCCCAGCGTCCAGCCCGTCCACCACTTCACGTCCTCGACCGTCGCCGGTCCGTACGCCGCCAGCCAGCGCCGCACCACCTCGGCCTTCGCCCCCCGCACCGGCACCTCCGGCCACTGCGGCACCGGCGCCCACGGGTAGCTGCTGCTCAGCCACGAACCGCGCGGGCGGGAGCGGCGCACGTGCCCGTCGGAGGCCAGCAGCCGCAACAGGCGGCTGCCCACGCTCTGCTTCGCCTCGTACGCCTTGCCCGCCGACATCAGCATCGTCTCGCGCAACTGCGGTACGTCCTCGGAGAGTTCCCTGGTCGTCGCCTCGCCGCGGACGGCCAGCGCGGCCAGCACCTCGCGCTCCGTCTCCGCCAGCCGGGCCTCGTCCCATCCCTCGGCGAAGTCCCGCAGGTGCTTCAGCAGCGTCGCCCGCTCCTTCGCCGCGATCACCCGCGCCGCCGCCGAACTCACGTACGGGGCGAGGCCCTCCGTCACCGCGAAGATCGTCCGCCGCATCGACAGCAGCTTCACCAGCGAGACGTCCTCGTACAGCGCCCGGTCCACCTCCGCCGCCGAGGGCTCCGCCAGCCGCGCGCAGGCCGACAGGTACACCGTGGCCGCGTCCGTCGCGTGCAGCCCGACCACCGCGTCGGCCACGTCCTCCACCCGCGCCGCCCGCAGCGACGGCACCAGCAACTGCCGCCGCCCCAGCCTGGCCCGACGCTCCGCATCCCCGATCACCGGCACACCCATGCCGGGACCCTAGCGCGTGTCCGCCGCGCGGCACCGACGACGCCCGGGCGGCCCGGGCAGCCGCCCGCAGCGGAAGCGCGGTGCCCCGACCCGGGTCGGGGCACCGCGGGGCACCGGGCCGATCAGGCCGTCACAGGTACAGCCCGGTCGAGCCCTCCGTGTCGCCGAAACGGGTCGCGGCGACGGCGTGCAGGTCGCGCTCGCGCAGCAGCACGTAGGTGGCGCCGCGGACCTCCACCTCCAGCTTGTCCTCCGGGTCGTACAGCACCCGGTCCCCCGGTTCCACCGAGCGCACGCTCTGGCCCACCGCGACGGCCTCCGCCCAGGTACAGCGCTTGGACAGCTCCGCGGTGGCCGGGATCAGGATGCCGCCGGTCGAGCGGCGCTCGCCCTCGCCGCCCTCGATGCGCACCAGCACGCGGTCGTGCAGCATCCGGATCGGCAGCTTCTCGCCGAGCCGGTCGTGGCGGACGGGCTCCTGCGCGTGATCGGAGCGGGTCGCTTCGTCGTTCGTACTCACGGTCCCGAAGGTACCTCTCCCGGGCGCGGGGCGTGACGCCGGCCCGGTACGCGAAGGGCCGGGCACCCGTGGCGCCCGGCCCTCCGTCCCGCGGTGCTCAGCCCTTGCGGCGCTTGCGGGCCGAGGCGACCAGCAGCACCAGGCCCACGCCGACCAGCGCGGCCGGGACGATCCGCTCGCGGCGCGGCTGCCCCTTCTCGTCCACGAACTGCGCCCGGACCTTCTCCACCACACCGCTGGCGGCCACGTACGCCCGGGCGGCCCGCTCCTCGACGGCGGCCGCCGCCTTGGCCTTGACCTGGGCGGAGATGGTGCTCGGGTGGACGCGGACGGCCAGCTCGTCGAGGGTCCCCGCCAGCCGGTCACGCGTCCGCTCGATGTCCGCCTCGATCTGGGCGGTCGTCCGCGCCGACTTGTCCTGCGTGCTCGCCTCGCCCACTCGGGCCACCCCATTCACTCGCCGATGTCGTTCCGTCCGATCCGTGCGATCGGTGCGACTGACCCAGTGTGTCAGCTGCCGAACACGGCCGCGCGGCCCCACCCACCATCGGGGGTAAGTTTGCCGTGGTACAGCCGCCCGTCCCAGCCTTCAGGAGAGTACGACCGTGTCTGAGCGCCTCCAGCCCGGCGACACCGCGCCCGCCTTCAGCCTGTCCGACGCCGACGGCAACCAGGTGTCCCTCGCCGACCACGCCGGCCGCAAGGTCATCGTCTACTTCTACCCGGCCGCCCTGACCCCCGGGTGCACCAAGCAGGCCTGCGACTTCACCGACAACCTGGAGATCCTCGCGGGCGCCGGCTACGACGTCATCGGCATCTCCCCGGACCAGCCGGAGAAGCTCGGCAGGTTCCGCGAGGCCGAGAACCTCAAGGTCACCCTGCTGTCCGACCCGGACAAGGAGGTGCTGGAGGCGTACGGCGCCTTCGGCGAGAAGCTGAACTACGGCCGCACCTACCTGGGCGTGATCCGCTCCACGATCGTCGTGGACGAGCAGGGCAAGGTGGAGCACGCGTTCTACAACGTGCGGGCCACCGGCCACGTCGCCAAGCTGCTGCGCGACCTCAAGGTCGGCGCCTGACCTCCCGCGGTACGGAGAACGACGAAGCGGTGGCGGCGCACCCCCCGACCGGGTGCACCGCCACCGCCGTTCCTCACCTCGGCGGACCGGCCTGATCAGCAGGCCCCGAGGTCGCTCCAGACTCCCCACGAGCCGCTGGCCGCGGGGTCGTCGCCCTTGGTCCACCACTTGTTCTGGTAGTAGTGGCCCTTCCACGAGACCTTGGTGGGGGTCGCGTAGGTGGTGCCCGCGTCCCAGCCCGGGGCGGCCGCGCAGGCGCCCGAGGTCGGGGTCGGGGTCGGGGTCGGGGTCTGCGTCCCGGTCGCGGTGGGCGTCGGGGTCGGCGTCGGGGTGGCCGTCTGCGTCGAGGTCGGGGTCGGGGTCGGCGTGCCGCCGTCCACCGCGCCGCGGGTCAGGTCGCCCTTGATCCCGTACAGCGTGCCGCCCACGTTGACCGTCCAGTTGGAGGGCGTGGACACCGGCAGGTAGTAGACGAAGTCCATGTCGATCGAGGCGCCCGGCGCCAGCGACTGCCAGCCCGGCAGCTTGACCGACACCCGGTTGTAGGTGCCCTTCAGCCCGCCCACGTTGCCCGGGCCCGGGTTGTCCTGCTTGATGACCTGGAGGCCGAAGCCGGACTGGTCCTTGGCGTTGCCCGGGGCCGAGTTGCCGTAGTCGAACTGGAACTCGGTGCCGCCCGGCAGGGTCAGCGTCGAGTTGTTGACGATGTGCAGCTTCGGGTTGATCGGGTAGTTCGAGTCGCCCAGCGCGAAGTTGGTGAACGACACGTCGATCGGCAGGGTCTGCTGCGGCAGCGCGGTCGTCGAGCGGATCGCGCCGTACGGGGCCGCCGACTTGAACTTGTCGTACATCAGCGAGGTCAGCGTCGAACCGGGGACGTACTCGCCCTTGCCGCCGTTGGCGGCGGCGTCCCACTTGTAGTCGCCCGCGAGCTCCCAGATCATCGCGCCGCCGGCGCCCTGGTTGACGATGTAGTCCGCCTTGGCGCCCACCGACTGCTCGTCCTCGGTGGAGAGGAACACCTTCTTGGTGTCGTTCCACAGCCACGGCGCCACCAGGGCGGAGCTGTAGTTGCGGGTGTAGGTGCCCTGCAGCGCGGTGTCGGACACGCCGTACTTGGCCAGGTAGTCGGGCAGGATGCCCTTCTCCAGGTTCTTGGCGTGCCACATCGGGTTCGACCCGGCCGGGGACTCCTTGCCCGCGTCGTCCTTGTCGTTCCAGATGTTGTCGATGCCGACCGCGCCGTCACCGCAGGCGGTCAGGCCGGAGCCGGCCGGGCAGGTGGTCGCCGAGGCGGTTCCCCAGAGGCCGTTGGTGCCGCCCTGCACGTTCTTGAAACCGCGGGAGTAGTACGGCAGGCCGACGTTGATCCGGCCGCCGGGCATCGAACCGCGGAAGTAGTGGTACGACCAGTCGGCGTTCAGGTAGCCGATGCCGCCGTACTGCCCGGTGCCGTAGACGTTGGCGGCGGCGAGCTCGCCGTCCTTGCCGTCGTCGTACAGCGAGGCGTTCGGGCCCACGTACTTGTTCCAGGCACCGTGCAGGTCGTACGACATGATGTTGACGTAGTCCAGGTACTTGGCCACCTGGAAGGTCTCCATGCCGCGCAGCAGGTAGCCGGAGGACGGGGCGGCGACCGACAGCAGGTAGTGCTTGCCGTCGGCGGCGCCGGCCTTGTCCAGGTTCTCGCGCAGGGTCTTCATCAGCGCCGCGTAGCCCTTGGCCAGCGAGCCGCGCTTGGCGTTGGCGAGCTGCCAGTCCAGCGGGTTGCCGGCGTCCTTCATCGAGGTCGGGTACTCGTAGTCGATGTCGACGCCGTTGAAGCCGTACTTGCGGATGAAGTCGACCGAGGAGGCGGCGAAGGTGTCGATGCCGGCCTGGTTGACGCTGCCGTCCGCGTTGACGGTCATCGAGTAGAAGCCGCCGGAGTTGACGCGCTTGCCGTCGTCCCCGAAGTAGCCGCCGGTCTCGGTCCAACCGCCCACCGAGATCAGGGTCTTGACGTTCGGGTACTGCTTCTTGAACTTCGTCAGCAGGTTGAAGTGGCCCTTGTACGGCAGGCTCGGGTCCAGCTCGCCACCGGGGACGCCGGGGAAGGAGATCCCGGTGGCCTCGTTGGTCGGGCCGTCGGTGCCGACCGAGAGCTTGTTGTCGCCGCCGACGTGGCCGAAGGCGTAGTTGAGGTGGGTGACCTTGTCCCAGGGGATGTCGTTCACCAGGTACGGCGCGTCGCCGTTCTTGCCGGTGCGCCAGCCGGTGAAGTAGCCGATGATGCGGCGCTGGTGGTCGGCGCCCATCTTCTCGCGCCCGCTGGTGTCGTAGACGGAGCAGTACGGGACGTCCACCCCGGGGGTCTGGTACAGGCCGTCCGGCCGACAGGCCGCGTTGTCGACCGCCGCCGACGCCTGCGAGGGCGCCGCACCCAGCGTCGCCATCAGCAGTCCGGCCAGCGAGGCCGCGGCGAGCGAGGCCACGCCGGCCCGGGCGGCCGGGCTCTTCCGGCGGTGGGCGGCGGTGGGACGCCGCTCCGCCGTGTTTCGGATCAACACTCGGTCCTCCAGGAGAGAGTGTCGGCGCGTGCCTGTGGGGGAGCACGCACGTGGGGGATTGCAATTGGCGCAGAAGCTATGTGGTCTGAACCACATAGGTCAATAGGTCTGTACCAATTGGTAATCAAAAGCCAAACATCACAGGTCGGAGCCGCTCGGCAATCGGTCAGCCCCTGGCCGAAACCCGCTCCCGGCGCGCGCCGGCCGGCCGGGCGGCCGACGTGCCCGCACCGGCGCACGGCCGACGCGCGGCCACCCCCCGAGCGGGACGAGGCCGGGACCGGACCGGGGGTCGGACCGGGACGCGGCACCGGCGGGGCGGCGGCCGAACTCGCTGTCCCCACACTCGACGAAGCTCTAGACTGGTCGCCATGCGGCCTTGGCGGAATTGGCAGACGCCTGGGTTTTAGGTGCCCATGGGAGAAATCCCGTGAGGGTTCGAGTCCCTCAGGCCGCACTGGCGTTGAAATCGAAGGCCCACCCCGAGAACAAGCTCGGGGTGGGCCTTCGGTTTTCCGACTTCCCGTCAGGCCAGCAGCTCCTTGACGACCGGGGCCAGGGCGCGGAAGGCCTTGCCGCGGTGGCTGATGGCGTTCTTCTCGGCCGGGGTGAGTTCGGCACAGGTGCGGGTCTCGCCGAGCGGCTGGAGGATCGGGTCGTAGCCGAAGCCGCCGTCGCCGGCCGGGGCGGTGCGCAGGGTGCCGAGGAGGCGACCCTCGACGACGCGCTCGGTGCCGTCGGGGAGCGCGAGGGCGGCGGCGCAGAAGAAGTGGGCGCCGCGGTGCGGCTCGGCGATGTCGGAGAGCTGGGCGAGCAGCAGGTCGAGGTTGGCGGTGTCGTCGCCGTGCTTGCCGGACCAGCGGGCGGAGAAGATGCCGGGCGCGCCGTTCAGCACGTCCACGCAGAGGCCGGAGTCGTCGGCGACGGCGGGCAGGCCGGTGGCGCGGGCCAGGGCGTGCGCCTTGAGCAGGGCGTTCTCGGCGAAGGTGACCCCGGTCTCGGGGACGTCCGGGATCTCCGGGTAGGCGTCGGCGCCGACGAGTTCGACGTCCAGGCCGGCGTCCGCCAGGATGGCGCGGAGCTCGGTGACCTTGTGCTGGTTACGGGTGGCGAGAATCAGGCGGGTGGACATATCGCCCACCCTACCGAGGGGCCGGGGACGATCAGCCGGTGCAGACCGAGGTGAGGTTTCCGGCCGCGGCGCCGAGCGGCTTGAGGTCCGGGACCTCGTTGCGGTCCGCGGCCCGCTGCACGTTCTCGACCTGCTTCTGCAGATCGGTCACGGCCTTGGCGACGTCGGTGTTCTTGGAGTTCTTCCCGACCTGGTCGAGGTCGTTCTTGAGCTTCTGCAGGGCCTTCCCCGCCGCGGCCGCGTCGTTGCTCGCGTTGTCGTAGGCCTGGGTCACGTCGGCGATGTCACCGGTGATCCGCACCGCGGTGTTGCCGCAGTCGAGCGCCTTCTGCGCGGCGGAGCAGCTCACCATGCTGAGTGGGAGGATCGCGATGAGTCCGGCCACGGCGAGGGCGGCGGGGCGGGCGATGCTCGACGGCATCCGATCCTCCTGTGGGGCGCGGGTTCCGTGATGGGGGACGCGCGCCGGGAGGTGCGCGGTTCCCGCAGCGGGAGTGCTGCGGGAACCGTACGGTCTCCGGGCCCGGCCTGTACAGCAGGCCGACCGGTTCGGCGGGCCGTTCGCCCGCGGCCCGGACGCGTGTCCGCACCGCGGCCCGAACGGCCGTCCGCGCCCGCGGGCTGACCGTGCGTCCGCTCCGGTCCACGGCCGCGGGACCCGCGCCGGTTCAGCCCTCCAGGGCCTTGCGCTGGATCGCGTCCAGCTCCGCGCAGCCGAGGCTGCCGAGGTCGAGCAGCCGGTCGAGCAGCTCGCGGTCGAACGGGGCGCCCTCGGCGGTGCCCTGGACCTCGACGAAGCGGCCGTCGGAGGTGCAGACGATGTTCATGTCGGTCTCGGCGCGCACGTCCTCCTCGTACTGGAGGTCGAGCATCGGGACGCCGTCGATGATGCCGACGCTGACGGCGCTGACGCCGCCGGTGATCGGCTGGCCCTTGGCGCGCAGCAGCTTCTTGTCACGGGCCCAGGCGACGGCGTCGACCAGGGCGACGTACGCGCCGGTGATGGCGGCGGTGCGGGTGCCGCCGTCGGCCTGGAGGACGTCGCAGTCGAGGACGATGGTGTTCTCGGCGAGCGCCCGGTGGTCCACGACGGCGCGCAGCGAACGGCCGATCAGCCGGCTGATCTCGTGGGTGCGGCCGCCGATGCGGCCCTTGACGGCCTCGCGGTCGCCGCGGGTGTTGGTGGCGCGCGGGAGCATGGAGTACTCGGCGGTGACCCAGCCCTCGCCGCTGCCCTTGCGCCAGCGGGGCACGCCCTCGGTGACGCTGGCGGTGCACAGCACCTTGGTGTCGCCGTAGGAGATGAGGACGGAGCCTTCGGCGTGCTTGCTCCAGCCCCGTTCGATGGTGATCGGGCGGAGCTGTTCGGGGGTGCGGCCGTCGATGCGTGACATAGGCACTGAGCGTAGTCGCTCCGGGGGGCCGGTCCGGGAAGCGGCGGGGAGCCGGTCCGGGAGCCGGCGGGGATGCGCCGCGGCCCGCCGTCCCCCTGAGCGGGTCGGCGGGCCGGGCGGGCCGAACCCGGGTGGCTCAGCTCACATCATGTCCTCGATGTCGGCGGCGATCGGGTCGGCGTCGGTGCCGATGACGACCTGGATCGCGGTGCCCATCTTCACGACGCCGTGGGCGCCGGCGGCCTTGAGGGCGGCCTCGTTGACCAGGGAGGCGTCCTTGACCTCGGTGCGCAGGCGGGTGATGCAGCCCTCGACCTCTTCGATGTTGTCGATGCCGCCCAGACCGGCGACGATCTTCTCAGCCTTGCTGGCCATCTGGTTTCTCCCTCTGTCTCGGCCCTTCGGCGGCTCTGCCGGGTGCCGTCCTGCGCTGGTGCTGGGGTGTCCCTCGACCGCCGGGCGGTGAGGTCCGTGCCGGTGGCTGACGCGGGTTCGGCTGCGGTCGTGCCGGCGAGCAGCGCGACCAGCATCACCCGTGCCGGTCCGGTCCGCCACGTTAGTCCACTTTTGGCCCATTCCGGCGGGCAGGCGTCCGATCGTCGCCCGAGGATGACGATCAGCGGGGCTCGCGCCTCCGGGGTACGGCCTGCTTCCAAGTGGTCTACACCAATATATGTGTACTCCGAGGAACGCGGTAACGGCCCCGGGTGTTCCCGAGCCCCACCCGAGGGTCCCGCAGGGGCCCGCCGGTCGGCAACGGCACCCGGAGGGCGAAGGATGAGTTCGGCAGGCGCCACAGCCCCGCAGACCACGTGGTGGCACACCTTCTACGGCGGCCTCCAGAAGATGGGGCGTTCCCTGCAGCTCCCGGTGGCGGTGCTCCCCGCCGCGGGCATCCTCAACCGGCTCGGCCAGCCGGACGTGTTCGGCAAGGACGGACTGGGCTGGGACGACGTCGCGAGGGTCTTCGCCGCCGCGGGCGGTGCACTGCTCGACTCGGCCTTCGGCCTGCCGATGCTGTTCTGCGTCGGCGTCGCGATCGGCATGGCGAAGAAGGCGGACGGCTCGACGGCGCTGGCCGCCGTGGTCGGCTTCCTGGTCTACTTCCGGGTCCTGCACGCCTTCCCGGAGCACTGCAAGCCGCCGACGGTGCTGGTCAGCGACCAGTGCGTGGACTACACCTCGGCGAAGGCGGCGGCCGCGACGTACCAGAACCCGGGCGTGCTGGGCGGCATCCTGATCGGTCTGATGTCGGCCTGGCTGTGGGTCCGCTTCCACCGCACCAAGCTGGTCGACTGGCTCGGCTTCTTCAACGGCCGCCGCCTGGTGCCGATGATCACCGCCCTGGTCGGCATGCTGACCGCCGTGGTGGCGCTCTGGGTCTGGCCGCCGATCGGCCGCGGCCTGAACGACTTCTCGCAGACCCTCGCCGATCTGGGCGCGGGCGGCGCCGGCATCTTCGGCGTCTTCAACCGCGCACTGCTGCTGATCGGCATGCACCAGCTGCTGAACACCTTCGTCTGGTTCCAGTTCGGCGAGTTCGTGAAGGCGGACGGCACGATCGTGCACGGCGACATCCCGCGCTTCCTGGCGGGCGACCCGACGGCCGGCCAGTTCCAGTCCGGCTTCTTCCCGATCATGATGTTCGCGCTGCCGGCCGCCGCGCTCGCGATGGCGCACTCGGCGAAGCCGCACCGGCGCAAGGAGATCTACGGCCTGATGCTCTCGGTCGGCCTGACCTCCTTCGTGACGGGCGTCACCGAACCGATCGAGTACTCCTTCGCCTACCTCGCCCCCGCCCTGTACGCCGTGCACGCGCTGCTGACCGGCGCCTCGATGGCGGTGACCTGGGGCCTCGGGGTGCACGACGGGTTCAGCTTCTCGGCCGGCCTGATCGACTACGCGATCAACTGGGGGCTGGCCACCAAGCCCTGGCTGATCATCCCGATCGGCCTGGTCTTCGCCGCCGTGTACTACGCGCTCTTCCGGTTCATCATCGTCAAATTCAACCTGAAAACACCCGGGCGGGAGGACGACGACCAGGTCGAGGACGTCACCAAGGCCTGAGCCCGAGCAACACCGGGGTTATCCCCGCAATGGCCCCCGGACCCGACGGTCCGGGGGCCTTCGGCTTTTCCGAAAGGCCCATCAGCGGCACCCAACTCCCCTGGCAGTGACCGGTAGGGCACGCTGTGCTTTTGTTGCGCGATTAGCCAAAATCGATTTTGTTGCGCAGTCGGCCAAAATACCGATCGCGGCGGAAACCATGATCGCCGTTCGGTAAGTAGGTTTCGATTTCATAGCGCTTCCCGGCGACACCGCTTTCCGGGGTTCCTCGGCTTCTCCGCCCGTGCTACAAAACTGGTCTACACCACGTGTGGTGTAGACCAGTTCGCGGTTGGCCCCCTGTGCCGTCCCCCGACCGACCGCCATGCCGTTAGGAACCCACCCCCATGAGTCAGTCTGAGCAGGCACCGGCGCCCGCTACGGCTCCGGCCACGCCAAGCCCCGCCAAGAAGTTCGGCCAGAACCTCCTCCAGGGTCTGCAGAAGATCGGCCGCAGCCTCCAGCTGCCCATCGCGGTGCTCCCCGCCGCCGGTCTGCTGATGCGTCTCGGCCAGGACGACGTGTTCGGCAAGGACGGCCTCGGCTGGAACAAGGTCGCCTCGGTCTTCGCCACCGCCGGTGACGGCGTCTTCTCCAACCTTGCACTGCTCTTCGCGGTGGGCATCGCGATCGGCTTCGCCAAGAAGGCGGACGGCTCCACGGCCCTCGCCGCACTGGTCGGCTTCCTGGTCTACAAGAACGTCCTCACCGCGTTCCCGGTCTCCGAGGGCCACGTCGACGGCGACAAGTGGATCAAGCCGGTCTACCAGGACCCGGGCGTGCTCGGCGGCATCGTGATCGGTCTGCTGGCCGCGGTGCTGTGGCAGAAGTACCACCGCACCAAGCTGGTCGACTGGCTCGGCTTCTTCAACGGCCGCCGCCTGGTCCCGATCATGATGGCCTTCGTCGGCACCGCCGTCGGCGTCTTCTTCGGTCTGGCCTGGGGCCCGATCGGCGACGCCGTCAAGAGCCTGAACGACAGCCTGATCGGCGCCGGCGCGCTCGGCGCGGGCGCCTTCGGCCTGGTCAACCGCGGTCTGCTGCCGGTCGGCATGCACCAGTTCGTGAACTCCTTCGCCTGGTTCCAGACCGGTGACTTCACCAAGGCCGACGGCACCGTCGTGCACGGCGACCTGACCCGCTTCTTCGCCGGCGACCCGACCGCCGGACAGTTCATGTCGGGCTTCTACCCGATCATGATGTTCGCGCTGCCCGCCGCCGCGCTGGCCATCGCCCACGCCGCCAAGCCGCACCGCCGCAAGGCCGTCACCGGCATGATGGTCTCGCTGGCCCTGACCTCCTTCGTCACCGGTGTCACCGAGCCGATCGAGTTCGCCTTCGTCTTCATCGCCCCGGTCCTGTACGTCATCCACGCGCTGCTCACCGCCGTCTCGATGACCGTCACCTGGGCGCTCGGCGTGCACGACGGCTTCACCTTCTCCGGCGGCCTGATCGACTACGCGCTGGCCTGGAACAAGGCCACCGACCCGTGGATGATCATCCCGCTCGGCCTGGTCTTCGCCGCGGTCTACTACTTCCTCTTCCGCTTCGCGATCGCCAAGTTCGACCTCAAGACCCCCGGTCGCGAGGACGACGACGAGATCGAGGACGTCACCAAGGCCTGACGCCCGCGTCACCGCCCGCCTCGAAGGCCCCGCCCCGCCGCTGCTCCCCCAGCGGCGGGTCGGGGCCTTCCGCGTGCCCGGGCACCGCGGGCCGACGGAAACGGCGGTTGACGAACCGACGGACGCCCTGGTCAACTGAAGCGGTGAACGCCTCGTGCCCGCTGGTCACCCGCAGCCACATCGACTTCGGTCGCGTGTGGTCCGCGGCGTGTCGCGGCTGAGCCGACCGTTCCCCCGCCGCCGCCCGGCTGACGTCCCGCCCGGCTCCGGACCTTCCCCCCGCCCGCACGGGCTCCGCCCGCGGGCCGCCACCGCGCTCCGGCGTGCCCCCGCGCTCCCGTGTCCCCGCACGGCCGCGCCGGCACCCGCACGCGTCCGCACGAGGAAGTCAGGCTCACCATGCCCCGCCAGTTGCACCTGTCCGCCGCCCTCGACAGCCCCGGCCGCTTCGACGCCGGGCACTACGCCTACCTCGCCCGCCTCGCCGAGCGGGCCACCCTGGACTTCGTCACCCTCGACGACTCCTTCGCCGCCGCGCCGAGCCGCCCCGACGCGCTCGCCGCCCTCGCCCGGATCGCCCCGCGGACCGACCGGGTCGGACTGGTGCCGACCGTCACCACCACCCACACCGAGCCCTTCCACACCTCGATCTCGGTCAACACCCTGGACTGGGCGAGCGAGGGCCGGGCCGGCTGGCTGGTCGGCGTCTCCACGACCGAGGCCGAGGCCCGGGCCTTCGGCCGCCGCCCGGTCGCCGCCGAGGACGAGCTGTGGGCCGAGGCCGCCGACGCCGTCGAGGTGGCCGCCCGGCTCTGGGACAGCTGGGAGGACGACGCGGAGATCCGCGACACCGCGACCGGGCGGTTCATCGACCGCGACAAACTGCACTACATCGACTTCGAGGGCACGCACTTCTCGGTCCGCGGCCCGTCCATCACCCCGCGCCCGCCGCAGGGCCGCCCGGTGGTCGCGGTGCCGGTCGCCGCCGCCGACCTCGCGCCGGACGCCTCCCCGGGCGGGCGGGCCCGGACCGCCGCCGCGATCCGGCACGCCGACGTCGTGCTGCTCGACGCCCCCGACCGCGCCACCAGGCTGGCCGCCGCCACCGAACTGCGGCTGCGCGCCGGGGAGGGCCTGCGCATCCTCGCCCGGCTCGACACCGCCCTGTCCGCCCTGCCCGACCGGGCCGCCGACGAGCGGCTGCTCGCCGAACTCACCGCGACCGGCACCGGCGTGGACGGCTTCCACCTCTCCCCCGCCGACCCGCCGCGCGACCTGGCGGCGCTGGCCGACCGGATCGCCCCCGCCCTGCGCGCCGCGGGCCTGCTGCGCGCCGAGTACACCGGCCGCACCCTGCGCGACCACCTCGGCCTGGCCCGCCCGGCCAGCCGCTACGCCGCCCACCCCGCCGGCGCCCCCGCCGCTTCCCCCGCCCTCGCCGAGGTGACCCGATGACGGACCGACCGCTCAAGCAGATCCACCTGGCCGCGCACTTCCCCGGCGTCAACAACACCACGGTGTGGAGCGACCCGGCCTCCGGCAGCCACATCGAGTTCTCCTCGTTCCGCCATCTCGCGCAGTCCGCCGAACGCGGGAAGTTCGACTTCTTCTTCCTCGCCGAGGGCCTGCGGCTGCGCGAGACCAAGGGCCTCATCCACGACCTCGACGTGGTCGGCCGCCCCGAGTCGATCACCGTGCTGAACGCGCTCGCCGCCGTCACCGAACGGCTCGGCCTGGCCGCCACCGTCAACGCGACCTTCAACGAGCCGTACGAACTGGCCCGCCGCTTCGCCTCGCTGGACCACCTCTCCGGCGGCCGCGCGGCCTGGAACGTGGTCACCTCCTCGGACGCCTTCACCGGGGAGAACTTCCGCCGCGGCGGCTACCTGGACCGCGCCGACCGCTACACCCGCGCCGCCGAATTCGTCCAGCTGGCACGGGAGTTCTGGGACGCAGGGGACGAACCCGCCCGGCACCGCGGCCCGCAGTTCGAGGTCGAGGGCCGGCTCTCGCTGCCGCGGCCGCCGCAGGGCCACCCGGTGGTGATCCAGGCCGGGGACTCCGACGAGGGGCGCGAGTTCGCCGCCGCCACCGCCGACGTGGTCTTCTCCCGGCACTCCACCCTCGCCGACGGCCAGGCCTTCCACACCGACGTCAAACGCCGGCTCGCCGCGTACGGGCGCAAGCCGGACGAGCTGAAGATCATGCCCGGGGCCACCTTCGTCCTCGGCGACACCGACGCCGAGGCGGCCGAACGGGCCCACGGGATCCGCCGGGCCCAGGTCGGCCCGCAGACCACGATCGCCTTCCTGGAGCAGGTCTGGGGCGTCGACCTGTCCGACCACGACCCCGACGGACCGCTGCCGACCGTCGACCCCGACCCGGACAGCGGCCTGGTCCAGGGGCGGGTCCGGCACGCCGACCCGGTGGCCGTCGCCGAACGGTGGCGGGCGGTGGCCGCGGAGAAGAAGCTGACCAGCCGCGAACTGGTGATCGAGCTGACCGGCCGGCAGTCCTTCATCGGCTCGCCCGCCACCGTCGCCGCGCAGATCGACCACTTCGTGCAGAACGACGCGGCCGACGGCTTCATCCTCGTCCCGCACCTCACCCCGGGCGGGCTGGACGAGTTCGTCGACCGGGTCGTACCGCTGCTCCAGGAGCGCAGGGTGTTCCGCACCGACTACACCGGCCCCACCCTGCGGGACCACCTCGGACTGCCGGCGCCCGGGCGACGCTGACGATCCGTCGCCCGGAACCCGGTGGGCCGCCGTGACCGACGCCGGTGACACGGCCGTACGCGGCCCCGCCCGGGCCTCCCGGACGGGCCGCGGACAGCGGGCGGTCAGCTGGTGCGGCGGCGGCGGGCCAGGAGGAAGGCCCCCGCGCCGGCGCCCACCAGCAGCGCTCCGGCGCCCGCGATCAGGCCGGTCCGGTCGCTGTCGGCGCCGGTGGAGGCCAGGTGGTCGCCCACCGGCCGGTCACCGGCCGCCGGGGCGTCGCCCGCGGGCGCGGCGGGCGCCGAAGCGGCCGGGGCGGCCGGTGCCCTGGTGACGTCGCCGGCCTGCTGGGCGGCGGGCGCGTCGCCACCCGGCTGCGGCTTCGAGCCGTTCGAGCCGTTCGAGCCGGTGGACGGGGTCGGGGCCGGGGTCCCGGTGCTCTCCGGGGTGCCGGTCGGGGCGGGCGTGGTGGTGGGCTTCGGCTCCGGGGCGACGACCCGGACGGTGGCGCCGGGCGAGCACAGGGTGGTGCCGCGGAAAGGCATGCCGTCGCCCTCGTTGACGAACACGCAGGGATTCAGCTCGGTCGCGCCCGGCGGCATGTCGGCAGGGTAGCTGACCCGGACCCGCTTGGTCTGCGAACTCCCCGGGGCCGCCGAGGAGTTGCGGCCGTCCAGGTAGAAGCCCGCCGGAGGCTCGGCCTCGGTGGTGACCGGCGCCAGGACGGTCCAGGTGCCGTCGGCACCGCGGACCTCGACCCTGGCGTGCCGGTCGGTGAACAGCACGTTGCCGAGGTTGGTGTAGGCGGACGGCGTCGGGTTCCTGAGCACCGCGTCGAACTCGATGGGCGCCCCGCCCGCGACGGCGGTGGCCGGGGCCCCGGACACGCCGTTGGTGATCCCCTCCACGTTGATCACGTGGGTGTCGTTCAGCGGCGGCTCGACCGGGGAGTCCTGCCACCAGCCCTTGACGGTGGTGCGGAAGGCGAGGTTCGGGCCGGTGCCGCCGTTGGTGGCCCCGTCGTGCGGCTTGCCCATCGGGACACCGAGGCGGAGCCTGACGTCGGTGCCGCCCGCCGGGACCGTCACCTTGCCGGTGCCGCCCGCGTTGACCATCCGGTTCTCTTCGGAGCGCGCCTTCAGGTCCACCGGCAGCCAGCCACCGGTCGTGTCGCTGAAGTAGTCGAGGCTCAGGGCGTTCGGCGGCGTCCCGAGGTCGCTCTCGATCTCGAAGTCCAGCACGACGGACGTGCCCTGGTCCCCCGGGTTGCCGATGTGCTCGGTGAACTCGACCGGCCCGCCCGCGAAGCCGACCACCGCGGGGGCGTGCACGGTCAGGCCGAGCGGCCCGGCGGTGGCGAACGCCGGGGTCGCGGTCACGGCGCCGCCGGCGACCAGCGCGGCGGTCAGCGCGACCGCCGGAACGAGCCGGCGGGCCCGGTTCAGGGCACGGTTGGTCTTGCGCATGGGAGTCCCCCTGGATTTCCGCTCCGGACCGACGCGGCCGGATCCGGGCAGCACGAAGCAAGCCTGGTGAGTGGTGTGATCGCGGCCGCGCCCGACGGGCCGACCGTTCCGGCGGCGTTTCCCGCCGCTCACCTACTAGGACGTACGGGGGGCGGCGAGGTTGCAGGTCGTCCCGGAACTTTTTTCCCGCGACTTCCGCGGACCCCGTGCAACCCCCGCCGAGCTGCTCAGACCTCGTACACCGCACCGGCCCGGGCGACCTCGACCGGCCCCGGGTAGACGGCCGCGGCGTCCCGCCGGTTGTGCTCGGCGTCGGTCCACGGGGGGATGTGGGTGAGGACGAGCCGGCGGGCGCCGGCCGCGGCGGCGTGCTCGCCCGCCTCGCGGCCGTTGAGGTGGACGGCCCGATAGGAGTCGCGCCCGTCGATGTACGCCGCCTCGCAGAGGAAGAGGTCGGTGTCGCGGGCGAGTTCGACGAGTTCGGCGCTCTCGCCGGTGTCCCCGCTGTAGACCAGCGAGCGGCCGTCGTGCTCCAGCCGGAAGGCGAAGGCGTCGACGGGGTGGTTGACCTGGGCGACGACGATCCGGAACGGGCCGAGCTCGAAGCTGCCGGGGGTGAGCGTGCGGAACTCGAACACCTCCTTCATCCCGGGGTTCTCCGGCATGTCGTAGGCGCGGGCGAGCCGCTCGGCGGTGCCGGCCGGGCCGTACACGGGCAGCAGTTCGGGGCAGCCCTCGGCGCGGTAGTTGCGGGCCACCCAGTAGGCGCACAGGTCAACGCAGTGGTCGGCGTGCAGGTGGCTGAGCAGGACGGCGTCGACGTCGTAGAGGCCGGTGTACTTCTGGAGGGCGCCGAGGGCTCCGTTGCCGAGGTCGAGCACGACGCGGTAGCCCTCGGCCTCGACCAGGTAGCTGGAGCAGGGCGAGTCGGCGGCCGGGAAGCTCCCCGAACACCCCACCACGGTCAGTTTCATCCGAGCCCCTCCGCCCCGACACATCCTGGCTGCTGCTGGAAAACGGCATCGCCGTCCTCCACCGGACAGCATGGAAAACGGCATGGAAAACGGCAGGCCGGGCGCGGCGAACCGGCCGATAGCACTGCGTTGGTGTGTCGAGGGTAAGGGCGGAGCGGCACTTTGCCCCCGTCCCCGTGCCGGGCTGTGGGCGGAATCACCAGAACGCCGGGAGCGGGAGCGGGGGTGGTTGACGGGCCGGGGATCAGCGGTGCCGGGGCCGGTTGCGGGCCCAGGTACGGATGGTGAACGGGTACCACCGCGGGCGGCCGCTGCCGTCGATGACGTCCGGATCGGGCAGCAGCCGGTGCCGGCGGTAACTGCGGACGGTCGCGGGCCGGACGTTGATGTGGCGGGCGATCTCGGCGCAGGACCACAGCTCGGGGCCACGGGTCACGGGGGCACCTCCGGGGGACGGGGGCGGACGTTCGTGACGCAGCCTTGCCTGACCGGCCGGGACTCCGGGCGCAGAACGGGCATTGTGGCAGTTCCGTGACGAACCGGGAGCAATGCGCGGACAAATGCGCGGACAAATGCCCGGCCGTCACGGCCGGCACGGTAGTGGCGTTCACCCCGGCCCGGTACGGTTCGCCGCATGAACGGCATGACCGCTACCTGGCTCGTCCTGTCGCTGCTGGGCGTCGCGCTGCTGGCCGCCGCCGCGGCGGCGCTGGTGCGGCGCACCCGCCCGGCCCCGCGCCCGGCCGGGCCCACCGGCCCGAAGCCGCGGCCGGGGGCCGGCCCCGAGCCGCAGGAGATCTGGTGGGCGCAGGTGCCGTTCGAGGACGGGCCCGGGTCCAAGGACCGCCCGTGCCTGGTACTGCGGGTGCACGGCCGGACCGCCACCGTCGCCAAGATCACCAGCAAGCACCACGCGGAACGCCCGGGCGTACTGCCGCTGCCGCCCGGGACGGTCGGCGACCGGGAGGGCCGGGCCAGCTGGCTGGAGACCGACGAGCTGCGCGAGGTGCCGCTGTCGGCCTTCCGCCGCCGGGCCGGCGCGGTGGACCGGCAGGTCTGGGCCCGGGCGCAGCGGGCGCTGCCGCGCGGTTAGCGGCCTGCTCCCGGATGCCGCGGGCCCGGCGAGGATCCACGGAACGGGCCCTGCGCCCCAGGCGTGTCCGACAGTTCGAGGCGCACCCGGCGGGAATTGTCGGACACGCCCTACGCCCAGAGCTGGCCCTGCAGCGCCTCGACCGCGGCCTCGGTGGACTCGGCGGTGTAGATGCCGGTGGACAGGTACTTCCAGCCGCCGTCGGCGACCACGAAGACGATGTCCGCGCGCTCCCCGGCGGCCGCCGCCTTGCGCCCGACGCCGATCGCCGCGTGCAGGATGGCGCCGGTCGAGACGCCCGCGAAGATGCCCTCCTGCTGGAGGAGTTCGCGGGTGCGGCGGACGGCGTCCGCGGAGCCGACCGAGAAGCGGGTGGTGAGCACCTCGGCGTCGTACAGCTCGGGGACGAAGCCCTCGTCGAGGTTGCGCAGCCCGTACACCACGTCGTCGTAGCGCGGTTCGGCGGCGACGATCCTCACGCCGGGGACCTTCTCGCGCAGGTAGCGGCCGACGCCCATCAGGGTGCCGGTGGTGCCGAGGCCCGCCACGAAGTGGGTGACGGTGGGCAGGTCGGCGAGGATCTCGGGGCCGGTGCCGGTGTAGTGGGCGCCCGCGTTGTCGGGGTTGCCGTACTGGTAGAGCATCACCCAGTCGGGGTGCTCGGCGGCGATCTCCTTGGCCATCCGTACGGCGGTGTTGGAGCCGCCGGCCGCCGGGGAGGGGATGATCTCGGCACCCCACATGCGGAGCAGTTCGCGCCGCTCCTCGCTGGTGTTCTCCGGCATCACGCAGACCATCCGGTAGCCCTTGAGCTTGGCGGCCATGGCCAGCGAGATGCCGGTGTTGCCGCTGGTGGGCTCCAGGACGGTGCAGCCGGGGGTGAGTCGGCCGTCGGCCTCGGCGCGCTCGATCATGTGCAGGGCCGGGCGGTCCTTGATCGAGCCGGTCGGGTTGCGGTCCTCCAGCTTGGCCCAGAGGCTCACCAGGCCGTCGGCGTTGCCGGGGACGGCGGCGGACAGCCTCGGCAGACGGACCAGCGGGGTGTTGCCGACGGCTTCGAGCGGACTGTCGTAACGCAAGGCGGGCCTCCGGCCAAGGCGGTGGGGTGGAGAGGGCGGTTCCCCCGCCGTGCGGGCGGGGGAACCGGGAGGTCAGCGGGCGCCGCCGGCCACGGCGGGCAGGATGGTGACGCTGTCGCCGTCGGCGAGGGCGGTGGAGATGCCCTCCAGGAAGCGGACGTCCTCGTCGTTCAGGTAGACGTTGACGAAGCGGCGCAGCTCGCCGCCCTCGACCAGGCGGGCGGCGATGCCCGGGTGGCGGGCGTCGAGGTCGGTGAAGAGTTCCCCGAGGTTGCTGCCGTTGCCCTCGACGGCCTTGGCGCCGTCGGTGTAGGTGCGGAGGATGGTCGGGATGCGGACCTCGATGGCCATGAGTGCGCTCCTGGGCGAGTCGTGGAGTGAGTGGGCCGCGGCGGAGGCGGCGGGGCGGTCGCCCCGGGCTCGGCGTCGCCGGGGGCGGCGGGCCCGGGTGAGGTGGTGAAGCGGCTCTCAGCGCGAGCGCGCGGGCGTGCCGGGACAGATCGCACCGGCGTGCCGGCACAGGTCGATGTGCAGGCGCGCCACGAGGCGGATGCCCGGGGCCTGAGTGCTCACATCGACGGAACGCATGGACTCATCGTATAGATTCCCGGGCCCGCTCCGACATGGCTGTCTCGGGATCCGGATGTTCCTGTTCCCAGGGCTGAGACGGCAGCGGCCCGCCGCCCCTTCGGGAGGGGTCGGCGGGCCGCGTCCGCGGGGGTGCCGGTCAGACCGGGTAGGCCTCGACGACCTGCACGTCTTCCTCTGTGATCTCGCCGTCCACGATGCGGAACGAGCGGAACTGGTACGGGCCGCCCTCGCCCTCGCCCTCGGCGGTGGACACCAGGACGTAGTGGGCGAACGGCTCGGAGGCGTAGCTCACGTCGGTGCGCGAGGGGTAGGCCTCGGTGGCGGTGTGCGAGTGGTAGACGATCACCGGCTCCTCGTCCCGGTCGTCCATCTCGCGGTAGAGCTTGAGCAGGTCGCCCGAGTCGAACTCGTAGAAGGTGGGCGAGCGGGCGGCGTTGAGCATCGGGACGAACCGCTCGGGCCGGCCGCTGCCGGCCGGTCCGGCGACCACGCCGCAGGCCTCGTCCGGGTGGTCGGCGCGGGCGTGGGCCACGATCCGGTCGCGGAGTTCTCGGGTGATGGTCAGCATGCGGGCCAGGATAGCCACGCCCCGGCGGCTGTCCGCCTGGGCGTCCGAGGCGCGGTCGGTGGGTGTCCACGTCCGGCCGACGGGTGTCCGCGTCCGGACCGTGGCGCCGGGGCCGGGCCCGGTCAGCGGGCGTCCAGACTCCCGTCACCGGCGGGCAGCTTGCCGTCACCGGCGGGCTGCCGGTCCGCGGCGACGCCGTGGAGGGCCAGCGGGTCGCGGCGCTTGAGCACCTGGTAGCCGACCACCAGCAGCACGGCCCAGCACGGGAAGACGAACAGCGAGATCCGGTTGTCCCGGTCCAGGCCGATCAGCACCACGACCAGGGCGAGGAAGGCGAGCGCGGCCCAGCTGACCCAGGTGCCGCCGGGCGCCTTGAAGGTGGGCGCCGGCAGGTGACCGGCCCGCCAGGCCCGGCGGTAGCGGATCTGGGAGATCAGGATCATCGCCCAGGTCCACAGGCCGCAGACCGTGGCGACCGAGGTGATGTACTCGAACGCCCGCGCCGGGACGACGCCGTTGAGCACCACGCCGATCCCCATCAGCAGACAGGAGACGGTGATCGCGAAGGCCGGGGTGCGGCGGGAGTTGAGCCTGGTGAGCCGTCCCGGGGCCTGGCCGCGCAGTGCGAGGTCGCGCAGCATGCGGCCGGTGGAGTACATCCCGGAGTTGCAGGAGGAGAGCGCGGCGGTGAGCACCACGAAGTTGATGATGCCGGCCGCCGCCGGGATGCCGATCTTGCCGAAGGCGGCGACGAACGGGCTGACGCCGGGCCGGAATTCGGTCCACGGCACGAGCGAGAGGATGACCACCAGCGCGCCGATGTAGAACAGCATGATCCGCCAGGGCAGGGTGTTGATGGCCCGCGGCAGGGTCTTCTCGGGGTTCTCGCTCTCGCCCGCGGTGACGCCGACGAGTTCGACGCCCAGGTAGGCGAACATGACGATCTGAAGGGTCATCACGGTGGAGCCGATGCCCTGGGGGAAGAAGCCGCCGTCCTGCCAGAGGTGACCGAGCGACGCGGTGTCACCGGCCTTGCTGAAGCCGAGGGTCAGCACCCCGACGCCGATCAGGATCATGCCGATGATGGCGGTGACCTTGACCATGGAGAACCAGAATTCGATCTCGCCGAACAGCTTCACCGAGATCAGGTTGGCCGCGTAGAGCAGGACCAGGAAGGTCAGCGCACTGACCCACTGCGGTATGTCGGGCGCCCAGAACCGCACGTAGACGGCGGCGGCGGTGGTCTCCGCCATGCCGGTGACGACCCAGAACAGCCAGTACGTCCAGCCGGTCACATAGCCGGCGAAGGGGCCGAGGAACTCCCGGGCGTACTCGGCGAAGCTGCCGGAGACCGGTCGGTAGGTGAGCAGTTCGCCGAGCGCCCGCATGATCACGAAGATCACCAGGCCGGCGACGGCGTAGGAGAGGATCAGGCTCGGGCCGGAGCGGGAGATCGCGGTGCCGGCGCCGAGGAACAGGCCGGTGCCGATCGCTCCGCCGATCGCGATCATCTGGATCTGGCGGCTGCCGAGCCCGCGCTCGTAGCCTTCGCCGTCCGCCGCGCTGTCGACCCTTTCGTCGTACAACTTCTCGGCCACTGTGCACCGTCCTGGTCGGTCTCGGGGGTGGAGAAGTCGTACCACGCGAAGTTCGGACAGCGGTGTCCATCTGAGCGTTATTTGAGCATGACCTGGTATGGTTTGCCCGATTTTCATAAGAAATGCCCCGACCAATCGTCCGCATTTTGGACGAAACGGCCGGGGCTTGCCCGGAATCGGGCAGGATCACTCACCCAAGGGACGGGTCCGCTCGGACTCAGTCCGCCATGGCCTCCAGCAGCGACTCCTGCAGGGCCCCCAGCCACAGGTACGCCATCACCAGCGGCTTGCGCTCGTCGCCGTCCGGCAGCTCGTAGAGACCGTCCTCGTCGTCCTCGGTGACCTCCAGCCGAACGCCGACGGCCAGCCGCAGGTCGTTCAGCGCGCCCAGCCAGCGCCGACAGTCGGGCGCCGCCAGCTTGAGCACCCCGCCGTCGCCGAGGCCGTCCAGCGCCCGGACCACGAACAGCGCGTCGTCCCGCTTGCGGGCCCGCAGGTCCAGCTCGGTGAAGCGGCGGAACTCGCCGGACGCGACCCTGGCCTCCTCGTCCTCCGGCTTCCCCGGGTCGCCGTAGGCGTCCGGGAAGAGCCGGGCCAGCGCCGGGTCGGCGGGAGCCTCGGTCGGACCCTCGGCGAACAGCGCGGCCAAGGGGTCGTCACCCTCCCCGCCCGGGCCGGGGCCGATCAGCTCCAGCAACTGCACTTCCAGCGAGCGCAGGATGGAGGCCTCCCACTCGTCCAGCGCGATCGCCGCGCCGCCACCGCCGGCACTCTCGAACAACCCAGCCATCTGTATCGGTCAGCCCGTCTTCGTCGTCTTCGGTCGTACGGCCGGCGGTCCGGCACCCGTCGGGCCGGCCCCGGCCGCCTGTGCGCCGGTCGCGCCGGCGCCCGTCCCGCCGGCGCCGGTCGGTCCGGCGCCGGTCGGTCCGGCGCCGGTCGGTCCGGCGTCAGTCGTGCTGCAGTGTCGCCCAGAGGCCGTAGCCGTGCAGCGCCTGGACGTCGCGCTCCATCTCCTCGCGGGAACCGCTGGAGACCACCGCCCGGCCCTTGGTGTGGACGTCCATCATCAGCTTCCGGGCCTTGTCCTTCGGATAGCCGAAGTAGGCCTGGAAGACGTACTGGACGTAGCTCATCAGATTGACCGGGTCGTTGTGCACGATGGTCACCCAGGGCGTGTCCGGCTCGGTCACCGGCACCCCCTCGACCTCCGGGCGCTCGATCTCCACGGGCGCGACGCTCAAGCCGGGTCCTCCTCGCTGCACAGTCGTCCGTAACCCCTCATGCCCCATGCTGCCATCCGGGGGACACCCCGGCGATTCCGGCCCGGCACGCTCGCCGAGAAATCGTCACTCTGACGCTAAGTGGTAGTAGCATCATCCGTATGGACGCCACTTCCGTGCGCGCGGCCGGCTCGACCGCGCTGCTCACCGACCGCTATGAGCTCACCATGCTGCAGGCCGCCCTGCGCAGCGGGGCCGCGCACCGCCGCTCCGTCTTCGAGGTCTTCACCCGCCGCCTGCCGAGCGGCCGCCGATACGGCGTCATGGCCGGCACCGGTCGGGTCCTGGACGCCGTCGAGAACTTCCGCTTCACCACCCCGCAGCTGGACTGGCTGGCCGACCAGGACGTGGTCGACGAGACCACCCTGCGCTTCCTCGCCGACTACCGCTTCCGCGGCGACATCCACGGCTACCCCGAGGGCGAGGTCTACTTCCCCGGCTCGCCGCTGCTCACCGTCGAGGGCAGCTTCGCCGAGGCCGTGATCCTGGAGACGGTGATCCTCTCGATCCTCAACCACGACTCGGCCATCGCCGCCGCCTCCTCCCGGATGACCGCCGCCGCCGGCGGCCGCCCGGTGATCGAGATGGGCGCCCGCCGCGCCCACGAGCACGCCGCCGTCGCCGCCGCCCGAGCGGCCTACGTGGCCGGCTTCGCCGCCACCTCCGACCTGGAGGCCGGCTTCACCCACGGCATCCCGACCACCGGCACCGCCGCCCACGCCTTCACCCTGGTGCACGACAGCGAACGGGACGCCTTCACGGCGCAGATCGCCTCCATGGGCAAGGGCACCACGCTGCTGGTCGACACCTTCGACCTGCGCGAGGCCGTGCGCACCGCCGTCGAGGTGGCCGGCCCCGAACTGGGCGCCGTCCGGATCGACTCCGGCGACCTCACCCTGCTGGCCCACCGGGTCCGCCGCCAGCTGGACGAACTCGGCGCCGACCGGACCAGGATCATCGTCACCTCGGACCTCGACGAGTACGCGATCGCCGCCCTGGCCGCCGCACCGGTGGACGGCTACGGCGTCGGCACCAGCCTGGTCACCGGCAGCGGCCACCCGACCTGCGCGATGGTCTACAAGCTGGTCGCCCGCGCCGAGACCGAGGGCGGACCGATGGTGCCGGTCGCCAAGCGAGCGGCCGGCGGCAAGACCAGCATCGGCGGCCGCAAGTGGGCGGCCCGCCGGCCCGACGCCGACGGCGTCGCCGAGGCCGAGGTGGTCGGCACCGGACCCGTCCCGGACGGGCTGCGCCCGCACCTGATGCAGGTGCCGCTGGTGCTCGACGGCGAGACCGTCGGCCGGGAACCGCTGAGCGCCGCCCGCGAACGGCACGTGCGCGCCCGCGCCGCCCTGCCGCTGTCGGCCACCCAACTGTCCAAGGGCGACCCGGTGCTGCCGACCGAACTGGTCCTGCCCGCCGGGCCGGCCCACTGACCGGAGCCCGGGGCCGGGACCGGCCCACCGGACCGGCCCCGGGGGCTTCCGCCCCCGCGCGCCACTCCCTACAGTCGACCGTAGAGTTCCCCGAGTTCCCCCGGAGCTCCCCGAGTACCCCCCGCGCCCGCAGCGGCCGGGCCGCGTACTCCCGAGGGCTCCCCCCACCGGGGCGCCGCCTCCCGCGGGCCCCCGAGATCCGAGGATGCGAGCCATGCACCGGGCACTGATCGTCGTCGACGTGCAGAACGACTTCTGCGAGGGCGGCAGCCTGGCCGTCGCCGGCGGCGCCGAGGTGGCCGCCGCCATCACCGACCTGATCGCCGAGTCCTCCCCCGGCTACCACCACATCCTCGCCACCCGCGACCACCACATCGACCCGGGCGACCACTTCTCCGCCGAGCCGGACTACGTCGACAGCTGGCCGCCGCACTGCGTGGCCGGCACCGAGGGCGTGGGCTTCCACCCCAACTTCGCACCCGCCGTCATCTCCGGCGCGGTCGAGGCGGTCTTCGACAAGGGCGCCCACTCGGCGGCGTACAGCGGCTTCGAGGGGCTGGACGAGAACAACCGCGGTCCGGTGGAGTGGCTGCTCGAGCGGCAGGTCGACCAGGTCGACGTGGTCGGCATCGCCACCGACCACTGCGTCCGGGCGACCGCGCTGGACGCGGCCCGGGCGGGCTTCACCACCCGGGTGCTGCTGGACCTCACCGCCGGGGTCGCCGCGGAGACCACCGCCGCCGCGCTGGCGGAGCTGCGGGCGGCCGGGGTCGAGCTGGTCGGCACACCGCTGGTCCGTCCGTAGCGGCTCCCGGGGCCGCTCACACCACCAGCAGCTCCACCACGTCCGTCCCGCCGGCCCGGTACGCCTCGCGCAGTTCGCCGCCGACCGCGTCCGGGTCGGCGGCCAGCCGGGCCCCGCAGACGTACACCACGCGGACGCCCAGGTACTCCATCCGGTGCTGGCCGCCGCGCACCCAGGCGGCCTCGCCCTCGCTCACGCAGCGCAGCTCCGAGTCCACCTCCACCGCGACGCCCCGCTCCGGCCAGTAGAGGTCCGGGACGGCGATGTACGTACCGCCGCGCATCCGCAGCTCGGGGGCGCTCAGCGGCGCCGGCAGCAGCCACTCGTCCACCAGGACCCCCAGCCGCTCCAGCACCAAATCCCGCTCGGTGGCCAGCAGTTCGTCCAGCGCGGCACGCACCCGCGGCTCGCAGGTCAACCCGGAGTCGGTCAGCTCGGCCACCAACTCCCGCACCGTGCAGTGGTTCCCGGGCAGAGCGAGGGCCTCCCTCAGCACCTCGCGCACCGGAGCCGGGCCGCCCGACGGCTCCGCCGTCCACTCGACCAGCGCGTCGGCCACCGCCCGGGCCACCGGCGCACAGGCCAGCCCGTGCACCGAGCGGGCCACCAACTCCCGTTCGGTGCGCCGGATCCGGACCTCACCGACGTCCTTCAGCCGGCGCTGCCGGGGCACCAGGACGTCCACTCCCGTCACCGCGGGCAGCCGGGGCACGACGGTGAAGCCGTACAGCGCCAGCGCGGCCGTGCCGGTGATCACCGCACCCTCCCGGCGACCCTCCTCGCGACCGTTCTGCGCGGCGTACAGCAGCGCGGCCCACATCCGCTGCTCGGGGGTGGGCTCGGCGGCCTGCAGCAGGTAGACCCTGGGCAGCATCCGCTGCCAGGGTCCGCCCCGGCGGCAGTGCTCGGTGATGATCCGGGCCGGCACGCCCCGGGCGCGCAACTGGCTCGCGGTGACGACGTTCTGCTGACGCTTCGCCAGCTCTTCCAGGGACGGCGGCGGCATCGGAATCCGGTAGCTCATGCCGACACCATCCCCAACCCCCGGGACCCGCGACCGGGCCCCTGACGCACTGTTACCCAACCGTCGCGAAACCGGGATCAGCCCGCACTAAAGTCCTCATACCCTCACTCATTTGGAGTAATTGACGCTCATCAGGTTGTCATATGTGATCGAAAACGATCGTCGACCTGGTCGCCTGA
Source organism: Kitasatospora sp. NPDC054795 (assembly GCF_053611565.1). Classification (NCBI taxonomy): domain Bacteria; kingdom Bacillati; phylum Actinomycetota; class Actinomycetes; order Kitasatosporales; family Streptomycetaceae; genus Kitasatospora; species Kitasatospora sp. NPDC054795. The sequence goes on along the minus strand of NZ_JBSHAP010000022.1, from coordinate 45,776 downwards.
CCCAGAGTGATCAAAGGCATACGGCGAGGGATGCCCAAGGCGTCAATCCCGCCCCGGGGATTGCCTAGGCTTACGTCATGTCACGTGACGAGACCGCCGGCCTCCGCGCGGCCCAGCTCCGCCTCGGCCGCCTGCCCGGATACGTCCGCCGCCCGGACCCCGCCCGCCGCAGCGGCGAAAAGGGCCATACGTACAAGAAGGGCTGGGAGGTCCGCTTCACCGCCCGCAGTGAAGCCGAGATAGCAGAGATCCGCGACCTCGTGGTCGCCGCCGGGTTCGCCCCGGCCAGGCCCTTCTTCAAGGGCCATCAGCTCATCCAGCCCGTCTACGGCATGGCCGCCGTACAGGCCTACCTGGCCGCTAGACAGGCTGCCGAGGAACACGCCGCCCGGGCCGCGCTCGGCCGCCGGCGACGGACCCCGGAGCAGCCCGCCGGGGAGCACGCCCCCGGAGCCGTCACGGGCGGCGGACACACCCCGGGGCCGCACACTCCGGGGACGCACCGCTCCGGGGCGCTCTCCGCCGGTCCGCACGGCTCCGGTCCACATGCCTCCGGGTCGCTCTCCGTCGGTCCGCACGGCTCCGCAACGCACGGCTCCGGGACGCACGCCGCAGGCGCCGCGCACCGGCGCGAGCGCGAGGAGGCCGCCGCCGGAGCAGCCGCGGCGACTGCGGCCGCGGCCGCAGCCGTGGCACAGGCGGCCCGGCGACGGGCCGTCGAAGCCTTCCCGACCCAGGTCGAGCGGGACACCGCCGTCGACCGGATCACCCCCGCGGAGGCCCGTACGACCTCCTGACCGGCGGTCGCTCCGCCCACCCTCCCGCCCCGGCCGGCCCCGTTCGGACCGGTTCCGTTCGGACCGGTTCCGTTCAGGCCGGTCCCGTTCAGGCCGCCGGGGCGCGGTCGATGTACCCGGCGGCGCCCGGCCGCCACGGAACCGCCCCGACGCGCGGCCGAGTGCCCGGCCCGCCACATCGGCCGTCCACCGCGTCCGCAGCGCGCCCACTCCGCGCACGCCGTCAACGCCACGCGCACGACCGTCACCGTGATGACGACCGTCTCCCCGTCCGTGGTGATCTCCGCGACGATCGTGAGTGCGGTTGTGCGGGTGGTTGTGCGGGCGCAGGTTCGCGCCCTGAGCGTGGACGCCAGCCTCCTCAGGCCCTACGGTGTCACATCAACTGCCTTGCAGCCAAAGCCGTCCTACACGCTCTGACCAGCTGCGACACGCTCGCACCTACGAGTCCCCCGCCACTGCGCAGTACTGCCCCGCCGGCCCTCGCCGGCCACCTTCCCGGCCGTCCCGCCGCCGCGCCGCACCCGGTCTCCACCGGAACCGGCCTGGCGGCGGCGGGTTCCGGGCATTCCATCGGATTGGTCACCCAGCGCACCGAGGGCCTACCGTAGAGTGAGCACAGATGATCGACCCTCAGAAACCCATCTCCCTTTCCGAGAAGCCGAGATGACCAACCGTCACGAGAGTTCCGCCGAGCCGCCCCCGGGGCCCGGCGAGCCGGCGGACGTACCACTGGAGTTCACCGCGTTCTGCGAACTCCACCGCCCCCGGCACCTCAGCTATGCGCGCGTATGGCTGACCGAGCACGCCGCCGCGGCCATCGCCGTCCAGCAGGCCTTCGCGGAAATCGCGGTGCACTGGCGGGAGTTGATGGGCAGCTCCAACCCGACCGCGCACGCCTGGGAGATCCTGCGGGGCACCGTCGCCGAACACACCCGCCGGGTGACCGCCGACCCGGACCGGCACCCGGCCGAGGACGACCTGGCGATCCTGCACTACGTCGTCGGCCTCGCCGCCCCCGAGATCGCCGACGTCATCGGCACCGACGCCGCCAGCGTGGCCGGACGGCTGCGCCGCACCATGCTGCGCGAGGCCTCCGGCTGGTGACCCCGCGCCCCCGCCGCCGCCCCCGGCCCGGCCTCAGACCCGTTCGCCCGTCACGTCGAACAGATGGTGCACCGGGTCGTGGATCAGGTACCGGGCGAACGACTCGACCGTGAACCGCGCCCCGTCACTGCGGTTCCCGGTCCGCCCCCACTGCTCGCCGGCCACCCGCTCGAAGGCCCCGGCAAGCCTCTCCGCGGCCTCCGCCAGCTCCCCGGCCACCACCTTCGGGTCCTGCTCCCCGTAGCGCTCTGCGACGGCCGTGTCGTCCTGGTCCCAGTTCGGGAACAGCGGGTCCTCCCGGTCCAGCATCAGGCCCAGCCGGACCTCGAACAGCCGGAAGACGTCCCGGACGTGGCACGCGTACTCCAGGTCCGACCACACCCCCGCGGCGGGCCTGCGGCGCAGTCCGTCCACCTCCCCCGCCAGCACCGTCAGCCAGCCCTCCGCATTGGCCCGGACCATCCCGGCAACGTCCTCCCGGACCACCCGCGGAGTGTCCAACCCGCAGTCGGGACAGGGGCGTTCCAACACCCAGGTCCAGTCCTTGGTGTCCGGGACGATCCCGGTGTCGGTGCCGTCGGTGGCGGCGATCGACGTGCTCTCGACCGGCGTGCTCTCAGAAGTGCTCATGGGCCCAGCATCTCCACCACCCGACAGGCCCCACCAGTGGCAATGACGCCAGCGATCGCCGAAATGCTGCCACCCCCGGCGCACCCACCGGCGCATTCCCTCATCACGCGCCCCCATCCCCCCGCGCGCTCCAGCCCGGTGCGCACCCGCACGACCCGGATCAAACACGTGGACGAACCAGAAACCGGCCCGCCATCCTGGACACCATGACCGCCGACACCACCAACCTCACCGACCTCGCCGCCCTCGCCGTGAAACCCACCCTGCACGGCCCCACCATCCGGCTCGTCCCCCTCGACGAACGGCACACCGACCCGATGTGGGAACTCTGCACCGACAAGACGACCAACCGGCTCACCGGCACCCGCACCGCCTTCACCCGCGACCGGATCCACCAGTGGTGCGCCACCCGCCCCGACCAGCCCGACCGCCTCGACCTCGCCGTCGAGGACCCCACCACCGGCCGCTTCCTCGGCGAAACCGCCCTCACCGACGTCGACCCCGACAACTCCTCCGCCGGCTTCCGGATCGCCCTCACCCCGGACAGCACCGGCCGCGGCATCGGCACCGAGAGCACCCTCCTGGTCCTGCGCCACGCCTTCGAAACCATCCGCCTCAACCGCGTCCACCTCGAAGTCTTCGAGTACAACGAACGCGCCGCCCACGCCTACCGCAAATCCGGCTTCACCCTCGAAGGCCGCTCCCGCCAGGCCCACCACTGGGACAACCGCTACTGGGACATCCTCCAGATGGCCGCCCTACGCGACGAATGGCTCGCCATTCACTGATACAACCCCCCACCAGCCGCCCCCCGCCGCCGCCGCGCCCGCACCACGAACGCCACGACGCCACCGACCACCAACACCAAACCCCCGGCCGCCACCCCCACCACGACCCCCAACCCGCTCCCGCTGCTCCCGCCACCATCAGCCCCCGGGGCGACAGCCTCCTCCGAAACCCCATCCGTCGGATCGTCCACCGGCGGTGCCCCCTGCGACTCCTTCCGCCCCACCAGCGGATTCTCCCGAGGCCCGTTGTCCACGGCAGGATTCGCCTCCAACGCCTTCGCCGGCGCCAGAACCCCGAACCCGTACCGGTCACTCGGCACCGCCGAACCGTCCGCCGGAGGAGTGGCCGTCTTGATCATCCGATTGACCACCTGCCCCGCCGACAGGTTCGGGTACTTCGCCCTGATCAACGCCGCAGTGGCGGACACGTAGGCGACACCATCGGACGTCCCCTGGCTGATTCCGTAGCTCGACGTGGACTTCGCCGACGAGTGGTAGATCTCAACGCCGGGAGCCGCCAGGGTGGTCTCGGGCCCTGGAGTCGCCTTCTCCCACAGCCTCCCTTGCTCGTCAACTGCAGTCGCAGCGACGACACCAGGGAAGGCAGCTGGGTACTCCACTGTCTTGCCGTCGCCGTTCCCGGCCGCCGCTACGAGCACGACGTCCTGGGATACTGCGTACTTGATCGCATCGCGTGCCTGTGAATCAAACCGCGAGTACCCGCCGAGCGACATGTTGATGACCTTGGCTCCCTTGTCGGTTGCATACCGAACAGCGAGCGCGATGTCCGACTGGTCCAGGTTCGGAGACTCCCCATTGGTCCTGATACGCACCGGAAGAATCCTGGCCTTCGGCGCAAGGCCCATCACCCCGGCCCGATCTCCGTGACCGTGCCCGGCAATGATGCTGGCGATCCCGGTGCCATGGCCGAGGTCGTCCACCCGGCCGTCGGTCTTCGCACCGGAGAAGTCGGCTCCTGGCAGGACCTGCCCCGTCAGGTCCTGGTGGTCCTGCATCACCCCGCTGTCCACCACCGCAACGACGACGCCCTCCCCCTGACTCTGCGACCAGACCTTGTTCTCGACGTCAAAGGAGCGGAGAACCCATTGCGAGTCCCGTACTTGATCAGCCACTCCCGGAGTAACAGCCATTCCCCAGAGCAGGGTCCCAGCAGTCAGCACACCAGCAACGCGTACCAGTCGGCCACTCGACATGTTCAACCCCAGTCAGCAAGGCGCCCCTAGGCTCTCCGTCCTGCGGGACAACAGATCCGCCAGTCCGCACGTCGGCGGAGATCAATCATTCCACCACGTTCGGATTGGCTTTCCTGTCCGGCTCCCATGTCTCGGCATCCTCCACGAGGTAGTCGGGGCGCTTGCCGTCCTTCCTCTTGCCGACCCCTCCGCGTCGAGCATCCCCTGCACCCATCACAGGGCCCATTCCACCCGTCGTGCCGGGCAATGGCTCCGTCCTGACCCGGTTGCGGGCTCCGAGTCCCGACCCCCCCTCGGTGAACGCCTGTCGGCCGCCCTCGCGACCGACCGTACGACCACCGCCTTCGGCGACACCGCCGGTCTTCCCCGAGCCACTTCCCCCGGAACGCGCGTCCGACGCAGCCCGGCCCCCCTGCTCGATACGGCCGCCCACCACATCACTCGAACCGAAAGGCCGCCCGGAGCGCGGAGCCGGGCCGACCACCTCCCCGTCCTTACCGGCCATGCTCTTGGGTCCGGAGCCCCCGACGATCTCACCGATTGCTCGGACCGGCATGCCGACGACCGGCCCCGGGGCCCCGTTCGGTGAACCGGGACCACCGCTGGCCGCACTGGGAAGCCCAGTGGTGGAAGGCGTGGTCACCGACGTGTTCGGGGTCGTCATGACAGACGTGCCGTTGATCCCTGTGCCAGGCCCGGTGCTGATCCCCGGACCGGACGCCGGCTTGTTCGAGGCTGCGGAGCCGATCGGCACCGCCGACGGAAGTGGCTTGGGCGTCGCTTGTGCGGTGCCTCCCTTAATCCCCGCGTCGGTCGGCGCGGTTGCACTCACCGCGTTGGACCTCGGGGTAGCCGATCGACCTGACGCCCTCCCAGCCGTGATCCCGGAACCGCCCTTTACCACAGGCCCCACTCGGTCTCCCGTGGCCATCATCCCGGCCATCACGGCCCCTGTGGCCGCAGCCGAACCACTCGGATCATCGGGGTTCGTGACATCGCGGTCCTGGCCTCGAACCGGGTCCGTCGGCGGCCTCTTCGCATCCAGTGGCGGCGGGGGCTTCAGGGCCGGGGTGGCGATGCGGTAGTGCATGGCGAGGGTTTGCATGATGGCGGCCGCTTCGGCCTTTTTGCGGTCGGCGAGGGGGAGGTGTTCGTCGTCGTCGCCGAAGAGGGCGTCGCCGACGGTGTCCTTGACCTTGTCCCAGTTGCCGGGTTCCTCGGGCATGTCGCGCTTGGCCTTGGCCATGGCTTCGGAGGCGGTGTGGAGGATGTTGGCGGCGTCGTTGGCGTAGGCGGCGGCGTTGTTGATGCTGGCGGCGAGGGTGAGCATGCGGGTGTGGAAGGCGTCGCTGGTGGTGCCTTCCCAGGAGGTGGCGGCTTCGGTGCTGGCTTTGGTGAGGGTCTGGCGGATCTGTTTGAGGGTGTCGGCGGCCTTGCGCCAGGGGTCTCCGGCGGCCATCACCGCGCCGGGGTCGAGGGCCTGTGCCATCGTGCGGAGCTGGGCGTGGCTGTACTTGGTGAAGTCGGTGTAGACCACGGGCGGTCGGCCTCCGTTCGGTCCGGGCGGGCGGCGGTCAGACGGTGGCGTTGCCGCGGGTGGACGGGGTGAGGTTCTGCTGGGCCGCGGCCTGGCTGCCGGCGGAGGGGTGGGCGACGGACCAGCCGTCGTCGCCGAGTTTGAGTTTCGCGGCGGCGTGCTGGTCCTGCTCCTCGTAGTTGGTGGCGGTGAGGTCGGCCTTCTGCTGGGCCTCGTTCACGGCTTCCTGGAGCTGGTTGAGGACGTCGCGCAGCGCGTCCCGCATGGTGCCGTAGCGGCCGTGGATCTCGGTGGCTTCGGCGAAGGTGCCGAAGGCGTTCTTGCCGATGCCGCTGCGGCCGTGGGTGTCGCTGCCGTCGGCGTGTTTCTGGAAGTCGGCGAGCAGCAGCCGTACTTGGCCGGCGAAGGCGCGGAGTTGTTCGACTTCGATGCGGTAGCCCTGTCCGGCTCCGCCGGTCGATCCGGTACCGGTGGTCCCTGATCCCATTTCGGCGCCTCCCCCGTGCGTCCGTCCCTGGCGGTCGGGGCCGGGCCCCGGTGTCCCATGTCTAACACACCGGGCCCGAATCCCGCCCGGGGCTTGGTCAGTTCGCGGTCGTCCCGGTCTGTTGGGCGTTGGCGAGGGCGCGTCGGCAGAGCGAGTCGGCGTGCCGGGTGGTTTCGGGGAGGCGGTAGTGGCGGGCGAGGTGGAGGGTGGTGCGGACGGCGGTGTCGAGGCCGGTGCGGTGGCCGACGGAGACGAAGACGGGTTTCACGCCTTCCCTGGTGCGGACGGCGCGGCCGACCTCCTCGCCGGTGGCGGGGTCGGTGAGCGGGGTCCAGGAGCCGCGGGGCGCGTCGGGTTCGTGGTGGTCGAAGGTGAAGGGGGTCTTGGCGACGCCGAGGGTGCGCAGTCCGGTGAGGACGCCGAGGTGGCTGGCGAGGCCGAGGCGGCGGGGGTGGGCGAGGCCGTAGCCGTCGCAGACGACGAGGTCGGGGGTGCGGGTGAGTGCGGCCAGTGCGTCGAGGACGGCGGGGAGTTCGCGGAAGGCGAGGAGTCCGGGGACGTACGGGAAGGCGATCCGGCCGACGGCGGTGGCCTGTTCGACGACGGCGAGGGTGTCGCGGTCGAGCAGGACGGCCGCGGCGGCGACGAGGTCGTGGTCGTCGTCGTAGGCGACGTCCACGCCGGCGACGAGCGCGTCGGGGCCCGGGTTGCCGGGGCCCTTGTCGTCGTGGGCCTGGACGAGCGGGCGCAGCCGCTCCTGTTCGGCGAGTGCCTCGGCCTCGGTGGTGGGCCAGTCGGCGGGGATGGGCATGGTCGGTTCCCCCGGGTGCGGTGGTGTGCGGCGGTACGTGGTGTCGACGGGTTTCGCCTCACCGTACCGACAGGGCCGGACGACCCCGGGGTGAGCCCGTGCGCCCCCTGTGCCCCCGCGTTCGGGGGCTAGCCTGGACGTACCCGTCTCCCCGCGGGGTAGGACCGCTGGAACCCGGCTCCATTCCCGCCCGTTTCCCCCGACGTGCGAAGGACCTCCGCCATGCCGCGCCCCTCCGTCGCCCAGGTCTGCCTCGGCTCGTTCACCGTCGTCGCCACCACGGTGGTGCTGCTGGCCGTTTCGGGTGCTTCGGGCGTCCTGGCGGTCGCGGTGCTGGTGGGGTTCGCGCTGGTGCTCGGCACCGTGGTGACGGTGCTTTCGATGTCCGCCGCCACCGCGAGGGCCGCCACCGCGAGGGCCGCGACCGTGGAGGACGCGACCGCGGGGGCCGCGACCGCGGAGGCGGGCGCCGCGGACCCGGCGCGGGCGTCCCGCCCCGCTGCGGGCGCCACCGGGCACGCGTACGCCCGGCAGCGCTGATCCGCCGCCGGGCGCCGGTGTGTCCTGCGCCGCCGCTCAGACCTCCGTGGTGACCACCACGGTCTTCGCGGCCTTGTCGTGCAGGCATTGCCGGTAGGGCTTGTCGAAGACGCCGAAGAACCCGTCGATGATCCACCAGAGCGCGGCACAGCAGAGCACGGCCGGGAGGATGAAGACGGCTGCGCGGGTCCAGGCGGCGGCCGGGGTCGGTTTGTTCCCGTCGACGAGCATGGCGACGCGGACCTTCGTCGCCTTCTTGCCGAGGGTCTGGCCGTCCCGGCTGAGCATCAGGGCCTCGTAGACGAGGTAGATGGCGCAGCCGAGCCAGAACGCCTCGGTGGAGCCGTTGCGCGTGCCGAGGTCGACGAAGGGCCCCACGATGATCACGGCGACGGCCTGTACCAGGAGGTAGTCAATCAGCCGGGCGAGGATCCGTTTGGGCCAGGTGCCGAGCGGCGGCATGCCGGGGACGGGGCCGGCACCGGGGGTGCCGTACGCGCCGGGGCCGTAGCCGTGGCCGTACCCGGGCGGCGTCCGGTCGTACGGGGGTTGGCCGTACGGGCTCTGACCGGGGGTCGGCTCGCCGTACGGGCTTCCGCCGTAGGTGCCCTGGTAGGCGCCGGGGCCGCCGGACGGCTCGTGGGGCGGCTCGGGGGACGGGGTCGGGCCCGACGGCTCGCCTTCCGGCGTGCCGCCGCCCGACTGCGGGGGCTGCTTGTCGAAGGAGGGCTTGCCGCCCCCCTCCGGCTGGGGGCCTGAGGGGTCGTGGGTGCTCATGACCCCGAGTAGAACATCACACATTCTCGATGCTTGGGACATTTTGTCCGTTTTGCACTGACCCCTACCGGCCCTCAGCCGCGCACCACCCGGGTGCGGGCCGCGCGGTCCTGCCACCCCCGCCGCGCCGTCCGGTCGAACACCGGCCAGACCAGGCCGAGCAGCAGCACCGTGCCGAGTTGCCGCACCGCCCACCGGAGGAGCGAGCGGCCGAGGCTCAGTCTGGTCCGGCCGGCCGGGGCGGCGGTGTCCACCACGCGGATCCGGGCCAGCCGCTTGCCGAAGGTCTGGCCGGTGCGGGCGACCGGCAGCACCTCGTAGAGCAGGCTGACGAACAGCAGGATGCCGATCAGGACGGCGATCTTGCCCAGCACCACGTCGTCCACCAGCCAGACCTGGATCTGACGCCGGCTGAGGGCGCTGGCCATCCGGGCCTGGTCGACCTTCTGCTGGAGGTGGTCGGTCACCGAGCGGCCGAGCGGAATCCCGGCGGCGACCGCGACCACCAGCAGCACGGCGGTGTCCACCGTCCGCGCCGCCAGGCGACGGCCGAGGCCGGCCGGCACGGCGACCCGGGCGGTCCGGGCGGTCCGGGCCGTACGGGCGGCCGCCCGGGAGGACGCGGTGGCAGCGGTGGCGGCGGCGGACGGGCGGGGCTGGACGGCGGTCTCCCGCGCCGTCCGTACGGCGGGCAGCGGGGCGGCGGAGGCCGCCGTGGTCCCGGCGGTCCCGGCGGTCGCAACCACCGGCTTCGAGGCGTCCGCAGCCGGGGCCGCGGCCGGGGTCTGGACCGGGGCCGGAACCGCCTTCTCGCCGACCACCGGCACCTGGCCCGAGGCCAGGACGGCCGGCACCGGCGTCTCCCGCACGGTCACCGCCGCGGCGGTGGCGCCGGCCGCGGCCAGTTCGACGGCAGCCGGAGCGCGCTCGGGCTCCGCACACCCCTCCTCCGCATCGAGCGCCTCCGGAAGCACCCCCCAGGAGACCCAGCGCGGGGCGTCGCCCGTCTCCATCAGGCCCGGCTGCGCCCGGGGATCGGCCTGCCACCCGGACTCCCCGACCACGGGCGCCGGCGCCGAACCCGAATCCCAGCCCAGGGCCGCGCCCATCCCCTTGACCGCCTCGGGCACCGCACCGACGGCCACCGGCTCCTCCAGGGCCCCGGGCAGCCCGGAGCCAACGAAGCCCGACGGCGCCACCGGCGAAACGCCCGACGAAACGCCCGGCCCGTCGACCGTCCGGAACACCGGCCCGCCGATCACCTCCGCCACCCGCGGCCCGAGCACGAAGGACGCCCCGCCCGAGGTCTGGTCGAAGTACACCGGCCCGGTGTCACCCCCACCCGCGGGCGGCCCGACCCGGACCTCCGCCACCGCCCCCGACACCACCGGCTCCGGGGCCATCCACTCCGGGGCCACCGGCTCCGGAGCCGCTGCCACCTCCGGGACCCCGGCCGGCTCCGGCACCACCGGCACCACCGGCACCACCGGCACCACCGGCGGCCGAACCGGCCGCACCGCCGCGCCGCCCGGGGCGGACCTCCGCGTCGCGTACCGGGGCGGCTGCAGCACCTCGCCCCCGTCGGGCGCGGGCCGGCTGGTGCCGGGCACCCAGGCCGAGCCGCCCCAGTACCGGACGAAGCCGGGGATGGAGGGGTCGGGATAGTAGCCGGGCTCGGGTGCGACGGCCGGGTCGCCGTCGGCGGCGAAGGGGCGGTCCGTCATGGGGGTCTTCTTTCCTGGCAGGTCCTGACGAGGACGGCGCGGGCCGGCCGGGCCCGACCACCGCAGACGCGTCCACGCGCGCGCACGACCCGGCGCGCGCCCTGCGCTCGGCGCGCGTGGGGGCGCCGCCGATGGGCGGACAGTCGCCGGACAGTCACAAAGGGTAGTACCTCACCGAAGCCGTGACGGAAAGTTCGCGATTCCCCGGACAGCAGGGGGTAGCTCAAGGTAGGGAACCCAGCGCACGACGTTTGCTCGCGCGCCGTGCCACCCGCCGTTCACCACCCTCACCAAACTTCCCGAAGAAATCCCGGAAACGTGTGTAAGAGCCGGTGCGGACCGCCCTCTCAAAGGTCACAGGGGCCCGGAACCGGGCACCACCCGAAGGCAGAGAGGAAGACGATCATGGAGCGTCCCGTCAGCGTCGTCGAGCACGAGCTGGAGCTCAACCTGGTGCTCTCGCCGGAGCACAGCGTCCCCGTCCCGGCCCGGCTGTCCTACGGCAGCCACGACCCGTACGCGGTGTACATCACCTTCCACCTGGACACCGGTTCGCCGGTGACCTGGGTGTTCGCCCGCGAGCTGCTGGTCGAGGGCACCTTCCGCCCGTGCGGCCAGGGTGACGTGCGGATCTGGCCGACCCGTTCGGGCCGGCGCAGCGTGCTCTGTCTGGCATTGAGCTCGCCCGCCGGGGACGCCCTGCTGGAGGCCCCGCTGCCGGCCGTCGCGGCCTGGCTGGAGCGGGCGCACCGGCTGGTTCCGCCGGGCAGCGAGCTGGCCGCACTGGACATGGACGGCTCGCTCGCCGAACTGCTCGCCTAGGCATGCGCCGCAGCGTGCACCGGCTCGTACACCAGCATCAGCACCCGAACCAGCACCAGCACCCGGACGAACACCCCCAGGAACGCGACCACGCCCGCAGGGACGAACGGCGGCAACGGGAGCAGGGAAGCAGGAGCGGCGCCCCCGCCGGCTCAGCGGGCCGCGGGGGCCTGCTGACGACCGCGGGCGGTGTCCGGCCCTCCGGCGTCCCGCTGTCCGGGCAGCCGGACCAGCGGCGCGCCGGCCGAACGCCGTCGGGCCCTTATCCGGACGGCGGCGGCGAGCAGGAAGCAGAGTCCGACCCACGGATAGACCGAGGTCGGCAGCTGGCGCCACGGTGACATGTCGAGGACGGCCAGGCCGACCGGCTTCGCGGCCCACATCGCGAAGGACAGGAACGCGACCAGCGTGGCCCAGAAAACGACCCGCCAGCGCAGCCGGCGGACACCGGCCGGGCGGGCGTGCTCGACCGAGGCCTCGGCGGCGAGCAGGACGAGCATCGGCACGCACCAGACCCAGTGGTGGGTCCAGCTGATCGGCGAGATCAGGACGGCGGTGACGGCCGCGCAGCAGACGCCCCAGGCCTCGGCCCGGGGCAGCCAGCGGCCGCTGCGCGCGGCCCAGGCGGAGACCGCGAGGCCCGCCAGCGCGATCAGGCCGGCCCCGAGGGTGGCGACGGTGCCGGGGTCGGCGCTGTGCAGCAGGCGGGCGAAGGCGCCGCGCATCGACTGGTTGTCGACGATCCAGGTCTTGCCGACCCGGGAGGAGTCGTAGAGGTACTTGGTCCAGAAGCCCCAGGTGGCGTCCGGCAGGACCAGCGCGCCGAGCAGGAAGGTGCCGAGGAAGGTGAGGCCCGCCACGAAGGCGGCCCGGATCCGACCGGTGATCAGCAGGTAGACCGCGAACAGGCCGGGGGTGAGCTTGATGCCGGCGGCGATGCCGATCGCCACGCCCTTGCTCCGCCGCCCGTCCGCACGGGTGAGGTCCCAGAGGATCAGGCAGGCCAGCGCGAGGTTGATCTGGCCGTAGCGGAGCGTGGTGAAGACCGGTTCGAGCCAGACCCCGAGGCCGGTCGCCAGGATCACGCCGATCGGCCGCAGCTCGCGGCGCGGCCAGCCGACCAGCTTGAAGGACAGGTGGGTCAGCAGGGCGAGCAGCCCGACGTTGCCGAGAGTGATCGCCACCCGGAGGAAGGGCAGCGGGAACCAGGTGGTCGGGACGAACAGCATCGCCGCGAACGGCGGGTACGTCGCGGGCAGGTTCCACTCGGTGACGCGCAGCGCGTACAGGTCGGTGCCGTTGGCCACGGCGGCGCCCTCGGCCCGGTAGACAATCATGTCCACCATCGAGGTGTGGACGAAGTGGCGGACCACCGCGTACACCAGCAGGGACAGCAGCGCCACGGCGGAGGCCGCCAGCAGCGGACGCCGGGGAGCCTCGCGCAACGCCCGGGCGGGGGCGCCGAGGGCCCGGCGCAGCCGGTCCGACAGGGGGGCGGGCGAGGGGTCGGGTGCGGTCCGCACCGGGCTGCGCTCGTCTTGCACCGCTGTCACTGTCCACTCCGTCCACGGCTCGGCCAACCAGCGACGATACCGGATGCCGTCCGAACGAAACCGGACACGATCAACTACTCAGCGTGACAAAGCGGCTCTGACCGGCCGCCCTCCGTCGCGGGCGGAGCGCGAACGGCCGGAACCAGGACGGGCGGAACCCGGACGGCGGGAACCCGGACGGCGGTCGCTCCCTCACCTCTGGAACAGGGCACCCCGGCTCCGCCGCCGTCCGCCCCGCGCGGGCTCCGCCTCCTGGGGCCCGGTGCGCAGCCGCAGCCGGGTCTCGGCGCCGCCGAGCACCGCGGAGCGGCCGAGCGCGACGTCCCCGCCGGTGGACTCGGCGAGCTTGCGGACGATGTCCAGGCCGAGGCCGGTGGAGCCCTCGCCGCCGTGCCCCTCGCCGCGCTTGAGGGCGGCGGCCGGATCGCTGTACCCCGGCCCGGCGTCGCCGACCAGCACGATCACCGAGCAGTCGGTGGCGAGCACGTCCACCGAGAAGGCGGTGCCGACGGAGGTGTGCCGGAAGACGTTGCCGAGCAGCGCGTCGACGGCGGCCGCGAGGTCCCCGCGCTGGACGGGCACCGGCGCCGCCCGCTCGGCGCCGGCCAGCTGCCAGCGGCGCCCCTCGTCCTCGGCGAGCGCCGACCAGAAGGCGACCCGTTCCCTGATCACCTCGGCGGCGTCGCAGCCGACGGCGACGGCGGGCGCGTCCTCGGGGGCGCGGCGGGCCGAGCGGATGATCTGGTCGACCTCGCGCTCCAGCTGGGCGACCGCGTGCCGGGTGGCGTCGGCCGCGTCGCCCTCGCCGAGCGAGGCGGCGTTGAGCCGCAGCACGGTCAGCGGGGTGCGCAGCCGGTGCGACAGGTCGGCGGCCAGTTCCCGTTCCGCGGCGAGGAGTTGGACCACCCGGTCGGCCATGGTGTTGAAGGCGTGGCCGGCCTCGCGCAGTTCCTCGGGGCTGCCCTCGACCTGCTTGCCCTCCACCGGGACCCGCACGGAGAGGTTCCCGGCGCCGAGCGAGCGGGCGGCGGCGGCGAGCTTGCGCGCGGAGGCGACGATGCGGCTGCCCATCCGGTCGGCGACCAGCACCGAGATGGCGACCAGGCCGAGTGCCACGGCGGAGAGCACCTGCCAGGCCGTGGCGACGCCGCGGGTGAGGTCGCTCTCGGCCACGAACACCTCGACCACCGCGGTCCGCCCGGTGTCCACCGCGACGGGCTGGAGCAGGGCGTACCCACCGGGCACCTTCACGGTGAAGGAGCGGCCCTGCCCGCCGGCCGTGGCCACGTCGGCCGTGGTGGCGCGCCCCTCCCCCAGCATCGGGCCCCCGGGCTCGCCGGTCCCGGCGGCCGCCGTCCCGGGGCCGCCTCCGCCCGGCCCGGCTCCGTCGCCCTCGACGGCGTGGGCCGCGTCGCCGCCGCCTCCGCTCCCGCCGCTCCCGCCGGCGGTTCCACTCCCACCACCGGCTGCCGCGCCGCCGTGGAGCGCGCCGCCGCCCGCCCCGGCGGGCTGCCCGGCCGCCGGAAGGTGCACCGCCATCCGCCCCTGCCCGCCGGCGTCCGTACTGGCCAGCGCCCGGGTGATCGCGTCCTCGTCGGTGGTGATCGCCAGGGCCGGCCCGAGCGCCGCGGCCTGCCGCTCGGCGGCGGTGAAGGCCCGGTCCCGTGCGGTCTGCTGGACCATCAGTCCGAGCGGGATCAGGAAGGCCAGCGCGACCATGGTGGTCCCGGCGACGGCGGCCTTGATCAGGGCCCAGCGCAGCGAGCGCCCGAACCGCCTCATGTCCGGTGCTCCGCCGCGCCCCCGACGGCTTCCAGCCGGACCCCGACGCCCCGGACGGTGTGCAGGTAGCGGGGGTTGGAGGCGGTCTCGCCGAGCTTGCGGCGCAGCCAGGAGAGGTGGACGTCGATGGTCTGGTCGCCGCCGTAGGTCTGCTGCCATACCTCGGCGAGGATCTCCTTGCGGGGCACCACCACGCCGGGCCGGGCCGCCAGGAAGGCCAGCAGGTCGAACTCACGGCGGGTCAGGTCGAGCGGGCTCCCGTCGAGCGCGGCCTCCCGCCGCTGGAGGTCGATGGCCAGTCCGCCGACCCGCAGCACCTGGGCGACGGGCGCCGCGCCGCTGCCGAAGCGGCGCAGCACGGCGGCCATCCGGGCGCTGAGGTGCTCCCCGGAGAAAGGTTTCACCAAGTAGTCGTCGGCGCCGTCGTTGAGCAGCCGGATGATCTCGGCCTCGTCGTCCCGGGCGGTGGAGATGATCACCGGCACATTGGTCAGGCCCCGGATCATCTTGAGCGCCTCGCTGCCGTCCAGGTCGGGCAGTCCGAGGTCGAGGATCACCAGGTCGCAGCCGACCTGGGCGACCTCCCGCAGCGCCTCCAGAGCCGTGCCCACGCTGCGGACCGCGTGACCGGTGTCGGTCAGGTGGCGGATGAGGGCGGAGCGTACGAAGGGGTCGTCCTCGACCACGAGCACTGTTGCCATGGGCCTGCACGGTACGCCATCGCCGGTCAGTGGTCTGTACCACGGGGGTGGGTCCGGACATTGTGCAACTGCCCTGCCGAATACCGGGGGTGCCGGTCTCCATCCGTTTGGAAATACGGCAGGATGTGCGGACGATGCGGAACGGACTGGTACAGCTCGGCGCCTGGGCGGCGGCCACCGGGGCGGCGGTGGCGCTGTCCTGGCTCGGCGTGCACGCGGTGCTGACCGGCGCCGCGTTCGAGCAGCCCACGGCGATCGCGCTGCCCTCCCCGAAGGCCGAGGGCACGCCGCACTCCGCGCCGGCCACGCCGGACCAGCCGCGCTCCACCGCACCGTCCACGCCCCCTTCCCCGGCGGCCTCCCCGACCACCACCGCCGCCACCGCCCCGCACGGCCCGGCTCCCGCCACCACCGCCGCGTCGCCCGGCCGCCGGCCCGCCCCCACCGCCGCCGCGACGTCCACGGTGAAGAGCTACCCGATCCCCGGCGGCAAGGTCGCGCTGGACCTGAAGCCGGACCGGGCCACCCTGGTGTCCGCCGCCCCGGACCCGGGCTGGCAGATGCAGGTGTGGACCGACGGCCAGTGGCTGCGGGTCGACTTCACCCGCGGCAACGAGGCCAACTCGGTCTTCGCCTCCTGGAACGGCCACGCGCCGATCGTGGAGACGGTGGTCCGCTGACGCGCGGACCCCGACGCCCCGACACCCCGACGCCCCGACACCCCGACGCCCCGACGCCCCGTCAGGCGACGGGCGGCGGCACCGCCGGCCGTCGCGGCGCGAGCGGTCGGCCGGCGGACGGTCGCACGGCGGGCGCCGTCAGAAGCCGTCGCACGGCACGTACCCCGGCAGGTACGGCCCCACATACCCCGCCCGGTCCACCAGCGTGTGCCTGGTCCCGCCCGGCACGCCGATGGTGGCCAGCACCACCGCGCCGTAGTCGTCCCGCACCTCGTAGGGCTCGGCCAGCGACAGCGCGCCCCGGTCCACCGCGTAGTCGTAGGCGTAGTAGACGTCCGGCACGCTCACCGTGAGGTCCAGCACCCCGTCCCCGTACCGGTCGAGGTACGCGGTCAGCTCCCGGCCGCGCGGGCCGGTGGTCCGCACCGGGGAGGTGAGCACGATCCGCGTTCCCGGCGCGGCGAGCACGTACGAGAGGGTCTCCGGGTCCCCGGTCATCGGCCCGGCGTACGCGGTACAGCGCAGCCCGAGCGCGGCGCAGTAGCGGCGGGCCGCCCGCTCGGCGTCGGCGACCGCGAAGACCACCGCGTCGGCGCGGCCCATCGGCAGCGGCCCCTCCTCCGCGGGGTCCGGTGCGAGGCCGGCCCCGAACAGGACGGGTTCGGCGGCGGTGTCGGTCATGACTGCCCTCCCGGTAGGCGTACGGACCATCCTGGCCGTCCCGGGCACCGGGGGTGGGGCCCTGCGCACGGGGGTGTGGCTGGAGGGTGGCGCCGGTCCGACCTGCGCGCAACTGTTCCGTTTCCTCCTGGTCAAGCTGTGCCCCGGAACGGGAGAATCGGCCGCGCCGCTGTACAGAATGCCCACCACAGGACGGTGCCGTCGATGCCCCCCGCTCACGTCCCGAGCTCCCCCGGCTCGCCCAACTCCGCCGCTCCGCAGGGGTCTTCCGCCGCCCCGCAAGGCCCTTCCGCCGCCCCGGCGGGCAGCACCAACGACGCCATCGACATCCTGGACGGCCGGCTGATCCGGCTGCTCGCCGAGGAGCCCCGGATCGGGGTGCTGGAGTGCTCGCGCCGGCTGCAGGTCGCCCGGGGCACCGTGCAGGCCCGGCTGGACCGGCTCCAGGCCAAGGGCGTGATCGGCGGTTTCGGCCCGGAGGTGGACCCGGCGGCGATCGGCTACCCGGTGACGGCCTTCGCCACGCTGGAGATCTCCCAGGGCCAGGGCGCGGACGTGCGGGCGCACCTGGCGAGCGTGCCGGAGGTGCTGGAGCTGCACACCATCACCGGGATCGGGGACATGCTGGTGCGGATCGTGGCCCGGTCCAACGCCGATCTGCAGCGGGTGATCGACCGGGTGCTGGGCTTCGACGGGATCGTCCGCTCGTCCACGGCGATCGTGCTGGAGAACCCGGTGCCGTACCGGATCCTGCCGCTGGTCGACCAGGCCGCCGCCGAGTAGGAGGATCGGATCGGTCCGACGCGCCGATTCGGGCATATGCGTGAGGCGCCGACGGCCGCAAGATTTCTATATGAACGTTCTACTACCTCTCGCGCCGCCCTCCGGTCCGCTGATACCCGCGGCCGCCGCGCCCCGCGCCGGGTCGGCCCCGGCATGACGAACGCGGTCGCGGCCGTCGGTACCGCCCCCACCCTCATCGCCTCCGCCCAGCGCGCCCTGCGCCTGCTGGAGGCGGCCGCCCGCTACCCCAAGGGCGCCACCGCCAAGCAGCTCGCCCGGGACACCGATCTCGCCCTGGGCACCGCCTACCACCTGCTGCGCACCCTGGTGCACGACCACTACCTGGAACGCCGCAGCGGGCTCTACCGGACCGGCCCCGCGGTCGCCGGGCTGATCCGGGACGACGGCCCGGCGACCGGCCGGGCCCGGCTCCGGACGCTGCTGGGCGTGCTCGCCGACGAACTGTCCGCCGCCGTCTACTTCACCTGGTACCGGCACGGCGAGGTGGAACTGGTCGAGGCCGCCGAGGCCCCCGGCGCGCCGCTGGTCGACCGGCACGACTTCCGGGCCGGCGCGCACGCCCACGCGGCCGGCAAGACCCTGCTGGCCCTGATGACGGCCGAGGAGCGCCGGGCCCACCTGGCCCGCCACCCGATGGTGCCGTTCACCCCGTACACCCTGCGGGACCCGGCCTGCCTGCCGCTGCTGCCGCGCCAGGGCCCGCGGCGGGCCGTCCCGATCACCCAGTTCCAGGAGTACGCGCTCGGTACGGCGGGGGCGGCGGTACCGGTCGTCGCGGGCACCGGCATCGGCGCGATCTCGGTCTCCCTGCCGATGGCCCAGGCCCACCGGCTGGCCGGGATCGCCGCCCGGCTGAGCACCCGGGTGGGCGAGGACTTCGCCGAGATGGCCTTCGGGGTCTGACCCCGCCGACCGGGCCGGCCCCGTGCGGGAGGGGCGGCGCCCGGTCAGCAGGAGGGGACGCTGCCGCCGCTCCTCAGCGCCTGGAGGGCGGAGACCGACTCGGCGAGGGTGCCGACCGGCACCAGGCGCAGCGACGCCGGGGTGTTCACCTTGGCGTCCGCGCACTCGTCCTTGGGCAGCAGGAACACCGTCGCGCCGTCCCGGGCGGCCGCCTGCGTCTTCAGCGGGACGCCGCCGACCGGGCCGACGGTGCCGTCCTTGTCGATGGTGCCGGTGCCGGCGACGGTGAGCCCGCCGGTGAGGTCGCCGCCCTTGCCGTCGCCGGCCAGCTTGTCGACGATGCCCAGCGCCAGCATCTGGCCGGCGCTCGGCCCACCGACCTCGCCCAGGTCGACCTTGACCTTCACCTGGTCCGGCGACAGGTGGAGGTAGCCCAGCGCGGCCGCGGTGGCGGCGTCCTGCGACTCGGCCATCTGCTGGGCGGTCGCCTCGTCGGCCTTCACCGGGTTGCTCTCCGGGTAGACCGTCTCGGTCGGGCGCACCGCCTCCTCGGGGTCGAACCACGCCTGCAGCGAGCGCCAGAAGGTGTTCTTCTGCCCCGGGTTGGTCGCCGTGATGGTGACCATCCGCAGCTCGCCCTCGGTGGTGCGCAGCGGCGCCCCGGTGATGGTGAGCACCGGCTTGCCCTGGTACGAGCCCAGCGTGTCCGCGGTCAGGCCCGGCCAGGTGAGGGTGTACGGCAGCGGAACGAAGGCGGCCACGCCGAACAGCGCGGCGACCAGCACCCCGCACAGCGCGAGCGCGCGGGTCCGCGGGGTGGTGAGGGCCTTGGGGAGCTTGGTGTCGGACACAAGGGGAATCCAAACACACCCGACACCCGTGTGCGGGCGCTACCTCAGGGCGTCGGCCACCTCGGTCGCCGCCTCCACCACCCGGGGGCCGACCCGCTCGGGCACCATGCCGTTCAGCATCACCACGCCGACGCTGCCCTCGATGCCGCTCAGCCCGACCAGTGCGGCGGCCGCCCCGCTCGCCCCGGACTGCTCCTCCGCACGGGTGATGACGAAGCCCTGCTCGGGCCGGCGCTGGCTGGGGAAGGTGCGCGCCTCCAGGATCGCCCGGCCGGCCGCGCTCTCGGTGAGCGGGTGGCGCAGGCCCGTCCGGTAGGCGACGTGGAAGTCGGTCCAGCTGGGCTCGACCACGGCGACGGCCAGCGCCTCGTTGCCGTCCACCAGGGTCAGGTGGGCGGTGGCGCCGAGGTCCTCGGCGAGGCTGCGCAGGGCCGGCAGCGCGGCCTCGCGCAGCAGCGGGTGCACCCGGTGCGCGAGGCGCAGCACGCCGAGGCCCACCCGGGCACGCCCGCCGATGTCCCGGCGGACCAAGCCGTGCTGTTCCAGGGTGGCCAGCAGCCGGTAGACCACCGTCCGGTTGACGGCCAGCCGGGCGGCCAGCTCGGTCACGGTGAGCCCTCGCTCGGAGTCGGCGAGGAGCTTGAGGACCCGGACGCCGCGGTCCAGGGTCTGGGAGGTCTCGGCAGTCACGACGGGCAATCCTTTCCGCGGCGCTCGCAGGGCGGGCGGCGCCGTTCCAAGGTCGGTGTCGCGCGCAGGTGGGGGTGGCCGCGCTCGGGCCGCACGGCGTCGTCCTTGACGCGCACGGCCCCGCGACGCCGTCCCGCGGGGGTTGCCCGGCGGAAGAGCGTGGGGGAAAGGTAGTGAAGGAAATGACGCGACGGAAGTGGTTGTCCAAAATTCGGGCGTGATCAACTTCAACACCGGCTCGAATTCCGGACAAACCTCCGCGATTCGCCGGGTGCGTCGGGGTGCGGGAGCGCCCCCGGTCCGATGACCGGACGCGCCCCCGGTCCGCCGGCCGGGCGCGCTCGCGGCTCCGCTACTTGGCCCACTCCCGGATCTTCGCGATCCGCGCGTTGAGCTGGTTGACGGTGGCCTGCGCGGTGAGCGGCCCGCCGCACTGGCGGCGCAGCTCGTTGTGGATGGTGCCGTGCGGCTGACTGGTGCGGTGGTGCCAGGCGGCGACCAGCGCGTTCAGCTCCTTGCGCAGCTCCCGCAGTTCCTGGTGGGTGACCACCGGCCGCTGCTCGGCCGGCAGCTCCAGCAGGTCGGCCTCCTCGGCGGGCTTGGTCTTGCTGCGCTGGATCTGCCGGTGCTGGCGCTTCTGGAGCAGCATCTGCACCTGGTCCGGCTCCAGCAGGCCCGGGATGCCGAGGTAGTCCTCCTCCTCCTCGCTCCCCGGGTGGGCCTGCATGCCGAACTCCATGGCGTTGTACAGCACCCGGTCGAAGACCGCGTCGGAGCCCAGCGCCTCGTAGGAGAACTCCTCGCCGCCGGCGCCGTCCGGGCCGTCGTTGGCCCGTTCGGCCTCGGCGAGCAGCCGGTCCTCCTCGTCGAAGAGGCCCTCGCCCTCCTTCTTCGGCCGGTCCAGCACGTGGTCGCGCTGGAGCTCCATCTCGTTGGCGAAGCCCAGCAGCAGCGGGATGGTCGGCAGGAACACGGAGGCGGTCTCGCCGCGCTTGCGGGCGCGCACGAAGCGGCCGACGGCCTGGGCGAAGAACAGCGGGGTGGAGATCGAGGTCGCGTACACCCCGACGCTGAGCCGGGGCACGTCGACGCCCTCGGACACCATGCGGACGGCGACCATCCAGCGCGAGGTCCCCTCCGCGAAGTCGGAGATCCGCTTGGACGCCTCGGCCTCGTCCGAGAGCACCAGGGTGACCTTCTCGCCGCTGATCTCGCGCAGCATCTTGGCGTAGGCCCGGGCCACGTTCTGGTCGGTGGCGATGACCAGCCCGCCGGCGTCCGGGATCGCCTTGCGGACCTCGGTGAGGCGCCGGTCGGCGGCCTGGAGCACGGCCGGGATCCACTCGCCCTGCGGGGACAGCGCGGTGCGCCAGGCCTGGGCGATCAGGTCCTTGGTCATCGGCTCGCCGAGCCGGGCCTCCAGCTCGTCGCCGGACTTGGTGCGCCAGCGCATGTTGCCGCTGTAGCTGAGGAAGATGACCGGGCGGACGACGTGGTCGGCCAGCGCGTGCCCGTAGCCGTAGGTGTAGTCGGCGACGGACTTGCGGATGCCGTCGCCGCCCGCCTCGTACGCCACGAACGGGATCGGGTTGGTGTCGGAGCGGAACGGCGTACCGGTCAGCGCCAGTCGGCGGGTGGCCGGCTCGAAGGCCTCGAAGCAGGCCTCGCCCCAGGACTTGGAGTCACCGGCGTGGTGGATCTCGTCCATGATCACGAGGGTCTTGCGGGCCTCGGTCCGGTTGCGGTGCAGCATCGGGTTGACCCCGACGCCCGCGTAGGTGACCACGATGCCGTGGTACTCCCGGGACAGCGGCCCGGAGGAGTACGCCGGGTCCAGCTTGATGCCTATCCGCGCGGCGGCCTCGGCCCACTGCTTCTTCAGGTGCTCGGTCGGCGCGACGACGGTCACCTGCTGCACCAGGTGGTTGTGCAGCAGGTACGAGGCCAGGGTGAGCGCGAAGGTGGTCTTGCCTGCGCCCGGGGTGGCGACCGCGAGGAAGTCGCGCGGCTGCGTCTCGATGTACTTGTCCAGCGCGCCCTGCTGCCAGGCCCGCAGCTTGCCCGCGGTGCCCCACGGGGCGCGGCCGGGGAAGGCCGGGGAGAGGTGGTGCGAACCGGCGGGCGCGCCATGGCCGGCGGATCGGGCGGGCGCCTGCGACTCCGGTGCGTCGGAGAACAGCGGCATCGAGGAGGCGGCGGCAGTACTCACGGTCTCCGAGGGGGGATCATCGCAGGTCAGAGGCGGTTTAGCAGCCTCGCCCCGCGGTCGGGCGGCGATCGGGCAACCCGCCCAGCGTACCGGGTCCGACACCGTTCGGGCCTCCGGGCGAGGCGCCGCGCCCGGCCCGCGCGGCCGGAAATCGATGTGACCCGGATCACATCGGATACCTCGTGAAACCCGGTAATCGACACCCGTCCCGGGACTCTCACCAGGGTGAGGCCGCACCGACCCCACCTGCCGCACCGCGGCCTCGCACCGAACCGAAGGGACCCACCCGTGCGCACCGTCGAAGAGCCCGTCCAGGCCCGTCTGATCCTCTCCCCCCACCGCTCGGTCCGGCTGCGGGTGGTGCTCTCCTACCTGCCGGAGGACCCGCTGGCCGTCCGGATGGCCTTCCCCGCCGAGTTCTCGCTGGACGAGCCCGCCGAACGCCGGGGCTCCGGGGACATCGTCTGGATCTTCGCGCGCCAGCTGCTCTCGGCCGGTATCGAGCTGCCGGCCGGCGTCGGCGACGTCCACGTCCGGCCTGCGGTCGGCCGGCGCACCATGGTCGAGCTGCGGGCCCCCGAGGGCATCGCGCTGCTCCAGTTCGACACGGCCGACCTGCGCCGCTTCCTGTGGCGCAGCCGGCTGCTCGTCCCCGAGGGCGAGGAGCACCTGCACCTGGACGCCGACCGCGCGCTCGCCCAGCTGCTCGGCTGACGGGCGCGGTGGCGTCCGGAAGCGCCCCGCGCTTCCGGCCACCCGCGTCCGTCGGCGGCGACCCGGGTCCGGGGCCCGGGAAGCCCGTGCGGTCGCCCGCCCGCCTCGGGGCGGATCAGCTCGACAGCTTGCGCATCAGCCGGACGCCCTGGGCCGCCGTCAGGTGCGGCAGGTACGCCTTGCCGATCGCCCGGGTGATGCCGGGCAGCGCGGCCGGGTCGGGGTACGCCATGTACATCGGCCGGTACTCCGGCTGGAACTTCGCCTTGAAGGCCAGCAGCGAGCGGAAGCCGTACACCGGCTCCAGCACCTTGCCCATCCAGTCCAGCATCCGCTGCAGCCCGGTGGGCTCCTCGTCCTGCCCGGTGCGGGCCAGCGGCGCGCCCGACAGCGACAGGAAGCGCGCGCCCTCCTCCTTGAAGCCGAGCGCGGCCGAGGCGATCAGGAACTCGCTGACGCCGCGGAAGCCGTCCGAGCGCCGGCGCATGAAGTCCAGCGTCCAGCCGACCGGCACACCGTCCTCGTACACCGGCATCCAGCTGGTCAGCCCGTGCACCACCCGCTGCTCGTCCACCGCGATCAGCACCCGCACGTCCGGGTCGTCCAGCTCCGCCAGCCCGCCGAGCGTGAAGCCCATCTCCGGCAGGCCCTTCTCGGAGACCCACTCCTCGGAGATCGCCCGGATCTGCTCCCGCAGGGCGAGCGGCGCCTCGTGGTACGCCCACCACTCCGCGGAGATGCCCTGCTTGCCGGCCTTGTTGAGGGCGGTGCGGATGTCCTGCCACTTGCGGCCGGTGAAGGCCAGCTCGGGCAGCGGCACCACGGTGTCCTCGGCGACCTGCAGCGAGCGCCAGCCGAGCTGCGCGGCGGCGTCCCTGGTCTCGCCGCAGACGCTGTAGAAGCACGGCGTCCAGCCGCGCGCGTCGCAGTACCGGGCGAAGCCGGCCACCGCCCCGGCGCGGTCCTCCGGCGCGCCGAACGGGTCGCCGGTGGTCAGCGCGACGGTGCCCACCACCCGGTAGGCGACGGCCGCCCGGCCCTGCTCGTCGAACCAGTAGTGGTTGCCGTCCCAGGTGGCGATGAACGAGAGCGTCCCGCCGCCGTGCTCGGTCAGCAGCGCCCGCGCACGGCCGGCCGCCGCCGCGTCGGTGTGCAGCACCGGACGGCGGAAGACGGAGAGCAGCACGGCCAGCGCGACCGCCCAGAACGCCAGCCCGCAGTACGTCTCCAGGAAGCGCGCCACCGGCCCGACCGCGATCGGGTAGTCCGGCAGCAGGTCGTTGTACGCGGGCGGCAGGAACTGGGCCGGCAGCCCGGCCACCAGCCGGCGGGCGGTCGCCCCCGGCTCGAACTCCCCGGCCGCCAGCCGCCCGACCCCCACGTAGGCGGCCGCGGAGGCGAGCGCCGCGCCGCCGAGCACCAGGGCCAGCCGGCGCACCGAGCTGCCGGACAGCCGCAGCGGGAAGCGCTTGCGGGTGGCCACCAGCAGGGCGGTGGTCAGCAGCGGCAGCAGCAGCGCCTCGACGAAGTACTGCACCACGTCCCGGCTCACCGGCCCGGCGTCCAGGTACAGCCAGCACAGCAGCGCCGCCCAGAGCAGCTCGGTGGCCACGGTGACCAGCCAGGCCAGCCGCAGCCCCCGGCGCAACCCCTCGGCGAGCACCAGCAGCAGCGCCGGGAAGAGCGCGGCCATCATCCGGCCCGGGGTGTCGAAGATCCGGACGACGGCGTGCGCGCGGGCGCAGTCGTGCGCCGACAGCGCGCAGAAGTCGGCGACCTCGTCCGGGCTGAGCCGGTGCGAGAAGTACAGCTCGGAGAAGGTGTTGAACGGTCCGCTGGCGTTGTCGTACAGCGAGGCGAGCAGCGGCCCGAAGGCGGCGGCGACCAGGCAGAGCGCGACCAGCACCCGGGTCTCGGAGTGCGAGGAGCGGTGCGTGCGCAGGTGCGGGCGGCCCCGGCTGACCAGCGCGCCCAGGCCGAGCCCGGCCAGCGCGGCGGCGCACCGCTGGACGCTCTGCAGGTGGCCCACGTACAGCGTCATCACCAGCGGGACGAGCAGCACCAGCAGGTGCAGCCGGCGGCGCCAGAGCACGGTGAGCCGGTACCCGAGGACCCCCGCCAGCGCGAACACGCCGACGCCGGGGCCGACCGAGATCTGGTCGGCCACCGAGGCGGTCCACTGCTCCCCCGCCGAGGAGCCGAAGGCGACCAGCGCGGTGCCCAGCAGGGTGCCGACGACCTGCCCGCCGACCAGCACCGCGAGGGTGCGCGGCCGCCCGAGCCGGTGCTCGGCGGCCGGGCCGACCAGGAGCAGCAGCAGGCTGGTGAACACGTACGAGCCGCTGCCGGAGCACCAGAACATCGAGGTGACCGGCGTCCACCAGTGGCCCTCGGCCAGCGTGGGCAGGCCGATCCCGGCCCGGTCCAGCAGCCGGTCGGACGGGCCGTGGCCCAGGCTCCCGGTGGCCGCGCCGAGCAGCCAGAGCCCGGCCAGCAGGGTCAGCGTCAGCGGCGCCGAGCGCAGCCGGGAGCCGAGCGCCCTGGCCGCCCGCCGGACCCGCTGCGGGCGCGGCTCCGCGGTGCGGGTGACCGGGGCCCGGTCGGTGCCGCGCTCGGCCGTGCGCTCCGCGTCCGGCCCCGGCTTGCGCTGCTCGCCGACGGTGGCCAGCGCGGTCCCCGCCCCGGTCACCGCGTCAGCCCGGTCTGCTGGGCGAGCCACGGGAGCTGCTGGACGATGCCGGGGCGGAAGACGACCCAGCCGTGGCCGCCCGGCATCAGGTCGAACTTGGCCTTCATTCCGGCCGCCTGCGCGGCCCGGTAGACCTTCTCCATCTGCGGTCTGAACTCCTCGTCGGTCTCGCCGACGACCAACGCGACGTTGGTGTCCGGGAATTTCCTGCGGGTCATCACCTGGAGCGGATCGACCGCGTCGAACTTCTTCTCGTCACCGCCGAAGGCGGCCTTGACGGTCTGTTCCCGGCTGCCCAGGGTCGGTTCCTCCTGCCCGGACATGTCGAGGACGGTGCCGTACACGTCGGGCGCGTTGACGCCGAGCTGGAGCGCGCAGGTGCCGCCCATCGAGGCGCCCCCGATCGCCCACGCGGTGCGGCCGGTCGCGGCCTGGAGGTTCTGGTGGACCCAGTCCGGCACGTCCACGGCCAGGTACGTCTGGGTCTTGGCGATCTTGGAATCGAGGCAGAGCGTGTTGGCCCAGGTGGAGCCGAGCTGATCGGGCATCACCACGATCGGCGCGAGGCCGCCGTGGTCCGCGGCGAAGGCGTCCAGCGCCTCGTTGATCTGCGCGGAGAGCACCCAGTCCCCCGGGACACCGGGCTGGCCGGTGATCATCACGACCACCGGCAGCAGCGGCCGCGGGGTGGCCTGGTAGGCGGGCGGGAGGTAGACGTACGCGTCGCGGGCCTTGAAGCCCGACTTGGTGCCGGGGATCGGAACCACCGAGACGGTGCCCTTCTCCGGCAGGTCCGCCGGGGGCTTCCAGACCTCCTCCAGCGACTTGCCGGGCGGGGCGCTCATGGTCTGGCCCGCCTTGGTGGCGACCAGCCCGTCGGTCCTGGTCAGCCAGGGCGCCAGCATCACGCGCCCGCTCGGGAACTGGCCGAAGCCGATGTTGACCTCGGAGGAGGACATCAGCAGCACCAGGCCGCTCAGGCCCAGCGCGAGCCCCCGGCGCCGCCAGGTGAGCCGGCGCAGCCGGTAGCCGACCAGGCAGAGCCCGAGCAGGGCGACGGCTATCCACCAGGTGACGTACCGGGGAGTGCCCTCGGGGAAGGGGTGCCACCAGCCGTCGACGACCACGTCCAGCAGCCAGCTGAGCGCGGCCGCGGTGAACAGCGCGGCGGGTAGGCGGACCCGCCACCAGCTGCGGCCGCGGCCGATGGCTAGCGCGAACAGCGCCGCCCAGCCTGCCGCCAGCACGGCGTGCGGGATCAGGCCCTCGGTGAGCGGCCAGTCGATCGGGTTCCAGCGGGAGGCAAGGGTCAGCGTGGTCATGCGGCTTTGCCCGGCGGGGTGGTGTCGGCCAGGAAACCGTAGGCGACGACGTTGCCGTCGTAGCCGTGTTCCTCACTGTACGAACCGCCGCAGGTGATGACCCGCAGCTGTGCGTCAGCGGCCTGACGATAGACCCGGTCGTCCGGGAAGTCCTTTCGGTCGTGCACTTCGATGGCGTAGAGCTGGTAGACGGCGGTGGCGCCGTCCGCCCGGGCGATCTCGATCCGATCCCCGCGACGGAGCGCGCCCAGATGATAGAAGACCGCGGGGCCGGCCTTGTTGTCGACGTGTCCTGCCAGGATCGCGGTGCCGCGCTGACCGGGGCTGGCCCCGCCGCGGTACCAGCCCGCCAGGTTGCGGTCCGCCTCGGGCGGGGTCTGGAGACGGCCGGCGCCGTCCAGCCCGAGCGCGGTGACCGGGGCGTCCAGCCGCACCGCCGGGATGCGGATCCGGGTCGGCGCGGACGGGCCGAGCGGCGGCACGATCGAGACCGGCGCGATCCCGGCCTGGGCCTGGCCGGCCCCCGGCGCGGGCGGCAGCGACGAACCTCCGTCGTGCAGCAGCCAGGCGCCGAGGACCAGCGCGGCCCCGGCCGCCAGGGTGCCCGGCCACGGGCCCCTGCTCTGCTGGACGCCCATGGGCGCTCCCCTCTGCCGACGGAACCCCTCTTCCTGGGAGTTTCCTGGGAACAATTCAACCGGAACGGACTGTAAGGCACGTCCATACGACGGTCGTACCGGCACCCGCCGATCGGCAGGGCGGACGGCCTCTTTTCTGCGCCGCGTGGGCGCCCGGTCGCGGAGCGCGACGACCGCCCCTCGCGCGCGATCGCCGCGGGTGCACGCCCGACACGAGCTACCGACGGTTCAACGGACCCGATCGGTTGCGTCGTTCGAGCGATCACTCACGAGCTCGCGCTGCGCCTCTTCGACCGGCCCCGCCCTCGTGCCATGCTGACCCGGTTACGGGTTGTATCACCCACTTGTCCGACCGGACTCCGCACTCCCGCACGCCGCCCGCCCGCCCCACGAACGGAGTGACCATGGAAGCCCTCTCACGCCGCACCCTGCTGACGGCCGGCGCCGCCACCGCAGCCACCCTGGCGGCCGGGTGCGGCAGCAACCACGCCACCGGCGAGGAGCGGACGACCGACAGCGCCGCGTCGGCCACCGGAGCGGCCGACGAGCAGGGCGCCACTCCGGCCCCGGCCCCGCTCCCCCGGCCGCAGCCGGTCCTGATCGGTGACGGCTCCACCTCGGACACCGGCGCCCAGCCGCACCAGCCCGTCCCCGACCGGCTGCAGCCCGGCCGGCGCCCGCCGCAGTTCGTGGTCTTCTCCTGGGACGGCGCGGGCGAGCTCGACAACGGCCTGTTCGCCCGCTTCCGCCGGCTGGCCCGGGACCACGACGCGAAGATGACCTTCTTCCTCAGCGGCCTCTACCTGCTGCCCGAGTCCAAGAAGGACCTCTACCGCCCGCCGCAGCACAAGGCCGGCGCCTCCGACATCGGCTACCTGAGCGACCAGCACATCCGCGACACCCTGGAGAACGTGCACGCGGCCTGGCTGGAGGGCCACGAGATCGGGACCCACTTCAACGGCCACTTCTGCGGCTCCACGGGCGTCGGCGCGTGGTCCCCGGAGGAGTGGGACAGCGAGATCCAGCAGGCGATGGACTTCGTGACGAACTGGCGCACCAACACCGGCTTCACCGACCTGCCCGCACTGCCCTTCGACTACCGCAAGGAGCTGATCGGCAGCCGCACCCCCTGCCTGGAGGGCCAGCGCAACCTGCTGCCCACCGCGGTCAGGCGCGGCTGGCGCTACGACAGCAGCGGCAACGGCACCCAGGTGTGGCCGCAGAAGATCCAGGGCGGCGCGCTGTGGGACCTCCCGCTGCAGTCCATCCCGTTCCCCGGGCACACCTTCCAGGTGCTCTCGATGGACTACAACATCATGTACAACCAGTGCGGCCCCAACACCAAGGCCGACCCGGCGCTCCACCCCGGCTTCCAGACCCAGGCCCGCGACGCCTACCTGATGGGGTTCGACCGCACCTACAACGGCAACCGGGCGCCGTACGTCATCGGCAACCACTTCGAGGAGTGGAACGGCGGCATCTACATGAACGCCGTCGAGGACGTCCTCAGGACCATCGCGGACAAGCCGGAGGTCCGGCTGGTCTCCTTCCGGCAGCTGGTCGACTGGCTGGACGCCCAGGACCCGGCGGTGCTGCGCAAGCTCCAGACCCTCGCTCCGGGGCAGTCCCCGGCCGGCGGCTGGGAGGCCTTCCTCGGCGCCCCGGCGGGGGCCGCGCCCCCCGCCACGGCCCCCGCCGGCGCCACCGCCGGCTGACCG
Organism: Kitasatospora sp. NPDC054795; assembly: GCF_053611565.1. Taxonomy (NCBI): domain Bacteria; kingdom Bacillati; phylum Actinomycetota; class Actinomycetes; order Kitasatosporales; family Streptomycetaceae; genus Kitasatospora; species Kitasatospora sp. NPDC054795. The sequence goes on along the minus strand of NZ_JBSHAP010000022.1, from coordinate 16,607 downwards.
TCAGGCCTTCGTCCGCACCCGGCCGGAGAGCACCGCGCCGAGCAGCGCCACCCCGGCCATCGACAGCAGGATCACCGCGAAGGCGCCGGGCGAGCCGGCCTCCCCGCCGCCCCCGTGGGCGGCGGCGAGCGAGCCGCCGCCCAGCGCCGCGAACAGCACCCCGGCCAGGCCGGTCAGCAGCACATTGCCCAGCGCGTCGCTCATCTGGAGCGCGGCCGAGTTGGCCCCGGCGTCCTCCGGCGTGGAGAGCTTCATCATCAGCACGCTGACGCTCGCGATCGCCATCCCCATCCCGACGCCGCCGACGCCCCAGGCCACCGACGCGGCCCAGGCCGGCACCGCCGGGAACAGCACCAGCGCAGCGCCCGAGATCGCCACCGCGGTCAGCACGAAGCCGCCCCGGATCATCACCGTGCGGTAGCGCTCCGCCCCGGGCCGGCCCTGGAGCCAGGAGCCGAGCGCCCAGGTGAGACCGCCGCTGGTCAGGGTCAGGCCGGCCAGCGTCGGCGAGAGCTCACGCTGGGTGGTCATCATCAGCGGGATGAAGGCCTCGGCCGCGAAGAACGCCCCCGCGGCCACCCCGCGCAGCAGGATCACGGCCGGCAGTCCCCGGCCGGCCCGCAGGGTCCGCGCCGGAAGCAGGCCGAGGACCGCCGGCACCAGCAGCGCCGCCCCGGCGATCCCGGGGACCAGCCCGATCAGGTCGCGCCGCTGGCCCGCGTACTGCAGCAGGCCGGCGCCGACCGCCGCCATCGCGGCCAGCAGGGTGCGGCGGCGGTCGAAGGCCGCGTCCCTGGCCACCGGGTGCTCGCGCTCGGAGCGGGCCAGTGCCGGGCCCATCACGGCCAGCGGCAGCAGGATCAGCACCGGCACGGCCAGGAACACCCAGCGCCACCCCAGGTGCTGGGTGACGGCCCCGGAGACCAGCGGACCGATGATCGAGGGCAGCACCCAGGCCGAGGAGAAGGCCGCGAACACCGCGGGCCGCAGTCGCTCCGGGTAGGCCCGGCCGACCACCACGTACAGGGCGACGATCACCAGCCCGCCGCCGAGGCCCTGGACGGCCCGCCCGGCCACGAACACCCACATCCCGGGTGCCGTCCCGGACACCACCAGCCCCACGCCGAACACGGCGATGCCGCTGAACAGCGGCCGCAACGGGCCGCTCCGGTCGCACCACTGGCCGGAGACGACCAGGGCGAACAGGGTGGTGGTGAAGTAGCCGGAGAAGGCGAACGCGTACAGCCCGAGCCCGTTCAGCTGGCGGGCGGCGGTCGGCATCGCGGTGTTGACGGCCGTCGCCTCGAAGGCGATCACCAGGACCACCGAGACGATCCCCAGCGTCAGCGCACGGTAGCGGCCGCCGAGGACCCCACCACCGGGGTCGTCGTCGAGGGGTATCGGTACGGGGTCGACCGAGGTGGGGGAGGCAGTGGTCATACGTAACATCGTAAGAGCCGTCTGCCCCGATGACCCCTGACCCCGGTCGGTGATCTCCTCGGCCGCAGGGCCTAGGACGGGCCCCGGGACCCAGGACGGGCCCCGGCCGGGACCGCGGCGGAGGTCAGTGCGGACGTCAGTGCAGCACCTTGAGGCCCACCACACCGGAGACGATCAGCAGCAGGCAGGCGATCCGGGCCATGGTCACCGGATCCCCCAGGACGGCCATGCCGTAGACCGCGGTGCCGACCGCTCCGATGCCCACCCAGACGGCGTAGCCGGTTCCGATCGGAATGGTGCGCATCGCGTACGCCAGGCCGCCCATGCTGAACAGCAGTGCGATGCCGAAGACGAGGCTGGGAACGAGGCGGGTGAAGCCCTTGGACGATTCCAGGGCGACCGCCCAAATGGTCTCCAGGACACCCGAGACGATCAGAACGAGCCAGGCCATGACGGTGCTACCTCCGCAGTCCACAGCGGCCGGATTGCCGCTGAACTGCGCCGTCTTGTCGTCACCGGGTACGACGCGCTCGTCCGGGGTGGCGGAAATACCGCCACCTGTCCCCGACGGTAGCACACCTTGCCATACAGAATTTACAAAAGGGCATTGACCCTTCTCCCCCGGATCGGCCACTATGAATTCACTGGCCGTGTGCCCGAGTGGCTTAGGGAACCGTCTGCAAAGCGGTGCACGCGGGTTCGATTCCCGCCATGGCCTCACCGGAAAAGGAAATTGCCGGTCGACTCCGAAAGTCGGCCGGCAATTTCCTTTCCCTGCGTTACGCCTTTCCCGGGAGCCCCCGGTCTTTCCCGGGAGCACCCGGTCAGGCCGTGACGGCGTCCTCCGCCCGGATCGGCAGCCGGCCGACCGGCAGACCGGTGGCGGCGCGCACGGCCGCGGCGACGGCCGCCGGGGCGACCACCGCGGGCACGGCTCCGACCGCCTTCGCGCCGAACGGGGCCACCACGTCGCGCTCCTCCAGCAGCGCGGCGATCCGCACCTCCGGGGTGTCCAGCGCGGTGGGCAGCCGGTAGCCGGTGAGCGAGGGGTTCAGCAGCACCCCGCCCTCCGTCCGCAGGTCCTCCAGCAGTGCCAGGCCCACGCCCTGGGCCACCCCCGCCTCGATCCGGTCCTCGATCTGGCGCGGGTTCAGCGCCCGGCCGACGTCCTGGGCGACCGTCATCTCGACCACCCGCACGGCGCCCAGCTCGATGTCCACGTCCACCACCGCACGCATCGCGCAGAACGAGATGGAGACGAAGGCGTCGCCCTGCCCGGCCTCGTCCAGCGGCTCGGTGGGGTGCGGGCGGCACTGCGCGGTGGCCCAGAGCTCCTTGCCCTCCAACGCCTCGGCGACGGGCATGCCGAGCACCCCGTCGTACGAGGTGATCTTGCCGTCGGCGATCTGGAGCAGCTCCGCCGACATCCCGAAGTTCGCCGCGATCGGCTGCAGCAGCTGGTGGCGGACCATCAGCGCGGCCCGCTCGACGGCACCGCCGGAGACCCAGGTGTGCCGGCCGCGGGCGGACGGCCCGGCGATCGACTGGTCGCTGTCGGCCGGGGCGATGTAGACCTCGCTGACACCCAGCACGGTCTGCACGATCTGCCGGGCCAACGTGGCGAAGCCCTGCCCGGCGTCGACCGCCGCGCAGATCACCGTGGCGTGGTCCCCGCTGACCCGCACGGTCGCCGTGGAGACCTCGTCCTCGCCCTCGGCGCCCAGCATGTGCACCATGCCGACGGCGTAGCCGATTCCGCGCCGCACCGCCGCCGGGTCGCCCGCGCCGCCGGGCCCGCCGGGCAGCAGCCACTCGGCGTCCGGGTCGTCCACCGGCAGGGCCGGCAGCGGCTCGGCGGCGACCGCGTCCAGCAGGGCGCGCACCGGCGCCGGGCAGGTGACGGCCTGACCGGTGGGCAGCGGGTCGCCGGTGGACATCGCGTTGCGGCGGCGGATCTCCACCGGGTCCACGCCGATCCGGGAGGCCAGCTGGTCCAGCTGCGACTCGTACGCGAAGCAGGCCTGCAGGGCACCCTCGCCGCGCATCCGGCCGGCCGGCGGGTTGTTGGTGCGCACCGCCCAGGCGTCCACGAAGACGTTCGGGCAGACGTACGGACCGGCCGAGAAGGCCGTCGCGGCGGCCAGTGCCTCGGCGGAGACGTCCGCGTAGGCGCCGCCGTCCAGCAGGATCTGCGCCTCGACCTTCACCAGCGTGCCCTCGGCGTCGGCGTGGTGGCGGTAGCGCAGGAGCGCGGGGTGGCGCGAGGTGTGGGTGTGGAAGGACTCCTCGCGGGTGAGCGTCATCTTCACCGGGCGGCCGGTGCGCAGCGCCAGCAGGGCCAGGGTGACCTGGAACGAGAGGTCCTCGCGGTCGGTGGTGGCGCCGGGCACGCCGGTGACCACCAGCCGGACCCGGTCCGGCTCCAGGCCCAGGCAGGCGGCGGTGCGGTCGCGGTCGCCGTGCGGGTCGGTGGAGGACAGGTGCAGCTCGACGCCGCCGTCCGGGCGCGGTACGGCCAGCCCGGCCTCGGCGCCGAGCGGGGCCGGGTCCTGCCGGCCGACCTGGTAGAGGCCCTCGACGACGATCTCGCCGGCCGCGTCCGGGTCCCCGGTGCGCAGCGGCAGGTGGCGGAACAGGTTGCCGTCCGGGTGCAGCGGCGGCGCGGTGAAGGCCTGCTCCGGGTCGGTGACGGCCTCCAGCGGCTCGTAGTCGACCGCGATCAGGCCGACCGCCAGCCGGGCGGTGTCCGGGTGGTCGGCGGCCACCGCGGCGATCGGCTCGCCGTGGTGGCGCACCACGCCGGCGGCCAGCACCGGCCGGTCGGCGACGATCGGCCCGGCCGGGGCGCCGTCGGGGGTGCCGTCCGGTCCGGGCGGCAGGTCGGCGGCGGTGACCACGGCGTGCACGCCGGGCAGCGCCAGCGCGGCCGAGGTGTCGATGCCCCGGATCCGGGCGTGCGGGTGCGGCGAGCGCAGCACCGCGCCCCACAGCAGCCCCTCGGCCCACAGGTCGGCCGCGTACGGGTAGATGCCGAGCGCCTTGGGCAGCGCGTCGCTGCGCAGCGGGGAGCTGCCCAGGCCGATCGGCTCCGGTGCGCCGCCCTCGCCGCCGTCCTGCTGGAGTGCTGCGCCGATGTCGGTAGGCGACGTCATGATGCGTGGTCGTCCTCGGGGAGCCGGATGCCGTGGGCGGGGGTGGCACCGTACGGGACACCGGCCGGGGCGCCGCCCTCGGCCGGGGCACCGTGCGGGTGCGGGGCGGCGTACGGGGTGCCGTGCGGCGGCGTGCCGTCGTAGACGGAGCCGGGCAGCGGGGTCCCGTGCGCGGGGGTGGGCTCGTAGACCGGGGCGTCGTACCCGGTGTCGTAGCCGTTCTGCTGCTGGTGGCCGTCCGGGTAGGGCACGTAGGTGCCGTGCGCGGGGGTGGCCTGGTACGGCTGCTCGGGGTAGCCCTGCGGCGGGTAGTACACCTGGTCGTCGGCGGCCTGGGCGGGGATCCGGGCAGGGATGTCGTCCCGGATCGGGGCCAGCACGGTGGTGTCGTACACGCCGGTGTCGTAGCCGCCCTGGGGGTCGCCGTACGGCAGCCCGGCCGGGGCCTGCTCGACGGCGTGCTGTTCCACGGCGGGCTGTTCCACGGCGGGCTGCGCCGGGTGGTGCTGCTCGGCGGCGTGCTGCTCCGGGTGGTACTGCTCCGCGGGGTGGGCGACCGGGTGGGCCTCGACGGGCTGCTGCGGGACGTGCTCGATCCAGGCGTCGGCGTCGGCGTAGACCGGCGGCTCGACGGCCTGCCCGGGCTCGACCGGCGCGTCCACCCGCACGTCGGCGGGCGGTTCGGCGACCTGCTCGGCCGGCCCCCCGGGGGCGGGCCCGGCTGCCTGCCCGGCGGCCTCCTCCGCCTCCTCGGCCTCCGCCGCGCGGGCGTCCGCGACGGTCTGGACGGCGGCCAGCACGCCCCGGTAGCCGGTGCAGCGGCAGAGGTTGCCGCACAGCGCCTGACGGGCCTCCACCTCGGTGGGCCGGTGGTTGCGCTGGAGCAGGTCGTGCACCGCCATCGCCATGCCGGGGGTGCAGTAGCCGCACTGGACGGCGCCGGAGGCGGCCAGCGCCTGCTGGACGGCGCTCGCGCCGCCGGCGGCGGACAGGCCCTCGACGGTGCTGATCTCGCTGTCGGCGGCCAGGGCCGCGGGCACCAGGCAGCCGGCCACCAGCTGGCCGTCCACCTGCACCGAGCAGGCCCCGCACTCGCCCTGCTCGCAGCCGTCCTTGGCGCCGGCCAGGCCGAGCCGCTCGCGCAGCACGTAGAGCAGGCTCTCGCCGATCCACGCATCGGTGACGGGCCGTTCGAAACCGTTGACCCGCAGCGTGTACGAGGCGCATGGGCGCAGCTCGCGGCTGACCTGCGGGGAGAGACCGAGCGGGTCGGCGTCCAGGGTCTCGATGGGGTCTGTGGTCACTTCAGCGCCCTTCCCAGTGCCCGTCGGGCCAGCACCGATACGGTACGCCGCAACCGAACCGCGGCCGCGGTCGGCCCCTCGGTCACGGCCTCCCAGGCGCCCTCGGCGCCGTAGTTGTCGGGGACGCAGGCGGCGGCCACGTACTCGCCGAAGGCGGCGGTCGCGGCCGGGTCGATCTCCCTGCTGCCGTCCCAGTCGATGCAGCCGGCCACCCAGGCCTCGGCCTCCAGCGGGCGCAGCGGCACCGGCGCGACGGCCCCGACGGCGCAGCGCACCGAGCGCCGGGCCGGGTCGAGGACCAGGGCGACGGAGGCGGTGGCGCGGGCCGGTCCGCTGCGGCCGGTGGCCTTGAGGAAGACCTGCGGGGCGTGCAGCAGCGGGACGCGCACCCAGGTGAGCAGTTCGCCGGGGCGCACCGGGTCGAGCCCGGTGAGCAGGTGACTGACCGGCACCTCGCGGGTGCCCCCGGCCCGGGCCAGGGTGACGCTGGCCTCCAGCGCGGTGAGCACCGGGAGGGTGTCGCCGGCCGGGGCGGCGGTGACGATGTTCCCGCCGAGGGTGCCGACGTTGCGGACCTGCGGCGGGCCGGCGGTGCGGGCGGCGTCGGCGAGCGCGGGGATGAGCGCCGCGAAGTCGGGGCGGTCCATCCGGGCGTGGGTGAGTCCGGCGCCGAGCACGGCGGTGCCGCCGTCCTCGTAGCGCCAGCCGCGCAGTTCGGTGATCCGGCCGAGGCCGACCAGGGCGGCGGGGCGCAGTCGGCCGGCGTTGACGGCCTCCATCAGGTCGGTGGCTCCGGCCACCGGTACCGCGGCCGGGGCGGCGGCCAGCGCGTCGACGGCCTCGTCGAGGGAGGCCGGCAGCATGATCGTCCGGTTCACCTGGGTCCCACCGTGCTCCACTTGCTCATCGATCGCCTGCCGCCCGCCGGCCTTCGGCCGTACTGTCCTGCGTCAGCAGCCCGGCCTGGCCCGTAGGGTACGGGCGATCGGGCCGGGTTGGGCAACTCTGGCACACAATGCTCGATGATCATTTCGGGACCGGTGAACGGGACTGCCCGATTGGGACTGATACCGGGCGGTATCTGCCCCGACCCGCTCCGGGCCAGGGCAGATGTTCATCAGTTCTTGACGTCGGACGACCGCTCAGAAGTTCCCGACGGGTAGGACCGGGGCGTTTCCCGCGGGTCTTCGCCGGGTCCGGCAGGACCCGCGGGACACGCCCTACCGCACCGGCGGCGGGCCCTCGATCGGCCGGCCGAGCACCCCGGGGCGGCGCTGCCACGGGTGCGGACCGTCGGCCGGGCGGTACTCGACGCCGAGCGCGTCCAGCGCCCTCAGGTGCGTCGCCAGCCGCTGCTCGAAACCGGCGAAGTCCCGCTCGGCCGGCTCGGCGGGCAGCTCCGACCAGGCGACCTCGGCGAAGGCGACCAGCCGGGGGAAGGCCCGGTAGTCGATGTCCCGGGCGCTGTCCATGAACTCGCTCCACAGGTTGGCCTGGGTGCCGATCACGTGCCGGGCGGCGGCCTCGTCCAGCTGCTCGGGGACCGGCTCGAACCGGTAGACGTCCTCCAGCGTGCGCACGAATCCGACCGGGATCGGCTCGTCCGGTCCGTCCGCCTGCCGGTGGTCGAAGTAGACGTGCTGCTCGGGGCACATCACCACGTCGTGCCCGGCCTTCGCGGCGGCGACCCCGCCGCCGAAGCCGCGCCAGGAGGAGACGGCGGCGCCCGGCGCGAGCCCGCCCTCCAGGATCTCGTCCCAGCCGATCAGCCGGCGGCTGCGGTCGGCCAGCCAGCCGTCGAAGTGCCGGATGAGGTGGCTCTGCAGTTCGTCCTCGTTGGCCAGGCCCAGTTCGCGTATCCGGGCCTGCGCGGCGGCGCTGTCCTTCCACTGCTCCTTGGGGCACTCGTCGCCGCCCAGGTGGATGAACTCGGACGGGAAGAGCTCCAGGACCTCCTCCAGCACGCCCTCGAAGAAGCGCAGGGTCTCCTCGGAGGCGTTGAGCACGTTGTGGCTCACCCCCCAGTCGGTCCAGACCCCGAGCGCGGCGGTGTCCACCACGTCGGTGTTGCCCAGCTCGGGGTAGGCGGACACGGCGGCCTGGGTGTGGCCGGGCAGGTCGATCTCCGGGACGACGGTGACCCCGCGGGCGGCCGCGTAGGCGACGATCTCGCGCAGGTCGTCCTGGGTGTAGTAGCCGCCGTGCGGGCGGTCGTCACGGCGCTGCCCGGCCCGGTAGCCGACCATCGAGCGCTCCCGCCAGGCGCCGCGAGCGGTCAGCCTCGGGTAGCGCTTGATCTCCACCCGCCAGCCCTGGTCGTCGGTCAGGTGCAGGTGCAGCACGTTGAGCTTGTGCGCGGCCAGCAGGTCGACGAAGCGCAGCACGTCCGACTTGGGCAGGAAGTGCCGGGCGACGTCGAGCAGCGCGCCGCGCCAGCCGAACCGGGGGGCGTCCGCGATGTCGGCGCCGGGCAGGACCCAGCCCTCGCGGCGCAGCGGCGAGCGGCGGTAGGCGTCCGGCCCGAGCAGCTGCCGCAGGGTCTGCGCGCCCCACAGCGCTCCGGCCGGGCCGCCCGCGGCGAGCAGGGCGTGGCCGGGGCGCACCGTGATCCGGTACGCCTCGGCGGCGAGCGCCCGGTCCTCGACCAGCTCGATGCCCGAACCCGGCCGGCCCGGGCCGAGCGGCAGCCCGGTGGCGGCGGACAGTGTGGTCCGCAGCCAGCGCTCGGCGTCGGCCAGCGCGGGGGGTGCGGTCAGCGTGGTGGCGGCGTCGAGCGGGTAGTCCTCGTCCGGGCGGCGAACGGCACTCGACGGTGCGGGAATGAGGTCCATTCCGACATCCTGCCCACGCCCCGACGATTGGCATAGACCACCGGGGAAACCCTGGTGCTATGCAAAACGGCGTTGTGCGCGCCGCGGACTACTTGTTGTCGCCGTCGCCGCCCTGCGGCTTGCCGATGCCGTCGTAGATCTCCTTGCACATGGGGCAGACCGGGTACTTCTTCGGGTCGCGCCCGGGCACCCACACCTTGCCGCAGAGCGCCACCACGGGAGACCCGGAGAGGGCGCTCTCCATGATCTTGTCCTTCTGGACGTAGTGCGCGAAGCGCTCGTGGTCGCCGTCCCCGTGGGACACCTGCGGGACGGGCTCGACCAGGGTGCCGGTGCCGAGGCCGCGCTCGGGCTCAAGAGTGCTCATGGGTGCCAAGTCTATGGGGGCCTCCGGAAACCCGGCCAGTATCGCGGCGCGGGGCCGGTCGGCTCAGTTCATCGTGGGGTCGTCCGGGTAGGTCGCCAGCAGGGCGAGCGGGCCGCGCTGGCGGCGCAGGACCGCGCGCCACAGCCGTTCCGGCTCGGGGCTGGAGACGTCCCCCGGCTCGCAGTCCACCAGGTACCAGGCGCCGCTCTCCAGCTCCGCCTCCAGCTGTCCCGGCGACCAGCCCGCGTACCCGGCGAAGATCCGCAGGCTGCCCAGCTCCCCGGCCAGCACCTCGGGCGGCGCCTCCAGGTCCACCAGGCCGATCGCGCCGTGCACCCGGCGCCAGCCGAGCGGCTCGCCGGTGCCCGGCTCTCCCGGTGCCACCGCGAGGCCGAGCGCCGAGTCCAGCGCCACCGGGCCGCCCTGGAACACCACGGACGGCTGTCCGACGAGTCTGTTCCAGCCGTCCAGCACGCTTCCCACCTCGACCGGCGTCGGCCGGTTCAGGACCACGCCGAGCGCCCCCTCGACATCGTGGTCGAGGAGCAGCACCACCGCCCGCGCGAAGTTCGGGTCGGTGAGCAGGGGCGTCGCGACGAGCAGACAGCCGGTGTGGGACCGGCCTCCGTGCGAATGGGCCGCCGTCATGCCCACATGATCCCGCAGAACGGCACCGCTCGGACACCGCAACACCCGGAAACGCCCTCGCCGGACGAACACCCGTACGGCCGCACCGGGGGGCGGGCGCGGGCCCGGAGAGAGCACCATCACGGGAGAGGCTCACGGGAACCAACGGAGCGCCTACTACCATCTACGTCTGGTGGACGCCCATACGGTGCCGACTCGGTTTCGCCGGGGGCCCGAACGCGCCCGTACGAACGGTCCACCACCGGCTCTCTCCCGGAGCCGCCCTTTCCGACTCCTCTGGCACCCCGGATTGCGAGAACGATGACCGACGACGTCCTGCTGGTCCATGGCGGAAATCCGCTCGAAGGCGAGATCCGCGTCCGCGGTGCGAAGAACCTGGTGCCCAAGGCCATGGTCGCCGCCCTCCTCGGGCAGGGCCCCAGCAGACTGCGCAACGTCCCGGACATCCGCGACGTCAAGGTGGTCCGCGGCCTGCTGCAGCTGCACGGCGTGACCGTGCGCACCGGTGACGAGGACGGCGAGCTGATCCTCGACCCCTCGCACGTCGAGAGCGCCAACGTCGCCGACATCGACGCGCACGCCGGCTCCTCGCGGATCCCGATCCTGTTCTGCGGTCCGCTGCTGCACCGCCTCGGCCACGCCTTCATCCCCGGCCTCGGCGGCTGCGACATCGGCGGCCGCCCCGTCGACTTCCACTTCGAGGTGCTGCGCCAGTTCGGCGCCAGCATCGAGAAGCACCCGCAGGGCACCTACCTGGTCGCCGCGCAGCGGCTGCGCGGCACCAAGATCGAGCTGCCCTACCCCTCGGTCGGCGCGACCGAGCAGGTGCTGCTCACGGCCGTCCTCGCCGAGGGCGTCACCGAGCTGCGCAACGCGGCCATCGAGCCGGAGATCGTCGACCTGATCTGCGTGCTGCAGAAGATGGGCGCGATCATCACGCTGGGCACCGACCGGACGATCCTGATCACCGGCGTGGACGAGCTGAACGGCTACAACCACCGCGCGCTGCCGGACCGCCTGGAGGCGGCGTCCTGGGCCTGCGCGGCGCTGGCCACCAAGGGCGACATCTACGTCCGCGGCGCCCGCCAGCTGGAGATGATGACCTTCCTGAACACCTTCCGGAAGGTCGGCGGCGCCTTCGAGGTGGACGACGAGGGCATCCGCTTCTGGCACCCGGGCGGCGAGCTCAAGGCGATCGCCCTGGAGACCGACGTGCACCCGGGCTTCCAGACCGACTGGCAGCAGCCGCTGGTGGTCGCGCTGACCCAGGCCACCGGCCTGTCCATCGTCCACGAGACGGTGTACGAGTCGCGGCTCGGCTTCACCGGCGCGCTGAACCAGATGGGCGCGCACATCCAGCTCTACCGCGAGTGCCTGGGCGGCACCCCGTGCCGCTTCGGCGCCCGCAACTTCCTGCACTCCGCGGTCGTCTCCGGCCCGTCCAAGCTGATCGGCTCCGAGCTGGTCATCCCGGACCTGCGCGGCGGTTTCTCGTACCTGATCGCGGCGCTGGCGGCCGAGGGCACCTCGACCGTGCACGGCATCGACCTGATCAACCGCGGCTACGAGAACTTCATGGACAAGCTGCGCGACCTGGGCGCCCACGTCGAGCTGCCCAGCGAGCAGCTGGTCGACGCCTGACGGTCCGGTCCCAACGGCGAGAGGCCGGGCTCCCCAGCGGGGAGCCCGGCCTCTCGGGCGTTCAAGGGGTGGCTCAGGCAGCGCCCTTGGCGGCTTCCTTCAGCTTGGAGCCGGCGCTCACCTTGGCGCTGTAGCCCGCGGCGATCTGGATCGGCTCGCCGGTCTGCGGGTTGCGGGCGGTGCGGGCAGCGCGGTGGGTGCGCTCGAAGGTCAGGAAACCGGGGATGGTGACCTTCTCGTCGCCCTTGGCGACGACCTCGCCGACGATCTCGGCGAAGGCGGCCAGAACGGCGTCGGCGTCCTTGCGGGTCACCTCGGCGCGCTCGGACAGCGCGGCCACCAGCTCACTGCGGTTCATGTGTACTCCTGTGGTCTGTTCGCTTGCGGTGCACGGGGGCCCATCGGTACTCCCACCGGGGGGCACCCGGATGGGCCGCAGGTCCGCACACTGTGCTCATGCAGGCAATGCGTGGTCGCAGGCCGGGTCCGTACCCGATGCCGCGCGCCTGAGCCGTCGAAGGCCCACCCGCCCGCCTGGATACGAATCCTGCCCCGACCGGCCCCGAGAAAGCCAATCGGGCTCCGGGTGGGCCACTCGAACGTCGCCCGCTCGCTGGAGGTGTGACGCTCCGTCGGCTCCGGCGGACCGGGCGCGGGCGGCGGTCGGGACGACACGCCGGAAGACCAGGGGGACGTTCCGTACTTGTCGGACACGCCTGCCCCGTGCAGGGCTACGGTACGCCCTAGGACTGACAAGCCCAAACACGCCCCTCGCCCTTGTGTCGCAAGGGTTCGGGGCGGGCTGGGCGGACATGGTCCTTATTCGTACATTTGAGCGATCTGTGACACGTCGCCCGACCCGGTCGTCAGAGCTTGACGACGGGGAACGCGGCGGTGTCCAGGGTGCCGACGATGCCGGGGGTCGGACGGGCCGGCGCGGGGTCCTCCTGGGCCCCCGCCAGGGCCGCCTCGCGCACCGCGGAGGCGACGGTCTTGGCGACGTCCTTGTGGAACACGCTCGGGATGATGTAGTTGGCGTTCAGCTCGTCGTCGGCCACGGTGGTGGCCAGCGCCCGGGCGGCGGCGATCATCATCTCGGTGTTGACGGTGCGGCTCTGGGCGTCCAGCAGGCCGCGGAAGACGCCCGGGAAGACCAGCACGTTGTTGATCTGGTTCGGGAAGTCGCTTCGGCCGGTGGCGACCACGGCGGCGGTCTGCCGGGCGATGGCCGGGTCGACCTCCGGGTCCGGGTTGGCCAGCGCGAAGACGATCGAGTCCTCCGCCATGGTGGCCAGGTCGTCGCCGTCCAGGACGTTCGGGGCCGAGACGCCGATGAAGACGTCGGCGCCCGCCACGGCCTCCTTGAGGCTGCCGGTGCGGCCCGAGCGGTTGGTGTGCTCGGCGATCCAGCGCAGGTTCTCGTTGAGGTCCCCGCGGCCCAGGTGGACCACGCCCTGCACGTCCGCCACGGTGGCGTGCTCGACGCCGGCCGCCATCAGCAGCTTGAGGATCGCGGTGCCGGCGGCGCCGGCGCCCGACATCACCACGCGGATGTCGGAGATCCGCTTGCCGACCACCTTCAGCGCGTTGGTGAGGGCGGCCAGCACCACGATCGCGGTGCCGTGCTGGTCGTCGTGGAAGACCGGGATGTCCAGGGCCTCGCGCAGCCGGGCCTCGATCTCGAAGCAGCGCGGCGCGGAGATGTCCTCCAGGTTGATCCCGGCGAAGCCCGGGGCGATCGCCCTGACGATGGCGACGATCTCGTCGGTGTCCTGGGTGTCCAGGCAGATCGGCCAGGCGTCGATGCCGGCGAAGCGCTTGAACAGGGCCGCCTTGCCCTCCATGACCGGCAGCGCGGCCTCGGGGCCGATGTTGCCCAGGCCCAGCACCGCCGAGCCGTCGGTGACCACGGCGACGCTGTTGCGCTTGATGGTCAGGCGGCGCGCGTCCTCGGGGTTCTCCGCGATCGCCATGCAGACCCGGGCGACGCCGGGGGTGTAGATCATGCTGAGGTCGTCACGGTTGCGGATCGGCAGCTTCGAGGACATCTCGATCTTGCCGCCGAGGTGCATCAGGAAGGTGCGGTCCGAGACCTTGCCGATCGACACGCCGTCGATCGCGCGCAGCTTCTCGACGATCTCCTCGCCGTGCGCGACCGAGGAGGCCGCCACCGTGACGTCGATCCGCAGCGCCTCCAGGCCGGAGGCGGTGACGTCGAGACCGGTCACCGACCCGCCGGAGGACTCCACGGCGGTGGTGATCGCACTGACGGCGTTGCCCCGGGCCGGGACCTCCAGCCGTACCGTGATCGAGTTGGAGACACTGGGCACCGTCGACATCGACGCTTCCTTCTTCCGTCTGTCCCGCAGGCTCAACATTTTGTTGAAGGCATCGCCCGCGCATGCTAGACCTCGATCGTCGCACCTTCCAAGGGGTAGCCAGAAATAACGTTCATTGAGTGTGCGGACCCGACAATCCCACCCAATGGCCGCCGGTCCCCCGCCGCTCACTCCTTGCCTCTCCCGGCCGATGCGTTACATTGGACGGGACACCGGCTCGATCCAAGCCCCCGGGCCCAACCTTCGTCCCTTCGAGGGACCACTTGCCGCGAGGCGAGCATGGCGGGTCGGTGTCGTAAACGTCTGAAGGCCCCTCACCGTCCGGTGAGGGGCCTTCTTCTGTCGGGTCCCGACGAGTACCGCCGGGACCCGACGGGACGTCAGCCGTGCAGCAGCGCGGGCACGCCGTCCGCGTCCGGCAGGTCGTCCGGGCCGGAGAGCACGGTCAGCCGCTGGGTCGCGCGGGTCAGCGCCACGTACAGCACCCGCAGCCCGGCCTCCGACTCGCCGGCGATGCCGGTCGGGTCGGCCACCACGGTCGCGTCGTACTCCAGGCCCTTGGCCTCCAGACTGCCCAGCGCCACCACGCGCCCGCCCAGGCCCTCGGCCCAGCCGGCCGCCTCGTCCCGGCGGTCCATCGGCACCACGATCGCCACGGTGCCGTCCACCTCGGCCAGCAGCCGCTCCAGCTCGGCCCGGGCGGCCTTGCCGAAGGCCTCCGGCGAGGGGTCGGTGGTGGCCGCGAAGCGCGGCTCCACGCCGACCCGGCGCACCGCGCTCGGCGACGGGGTGCCCGGCGCGGCCAGCGCCAGCACCTTCGCCGCGACCTCGGCGATCTCGGCCGGGTTGCGGTAGTTCACGGTCAGCGTGAAGCGGCGGCGCGGCTTGCCGGAGAGCACGTCGTCCAGTGCGGCCTGGGCCTCCTGCGGGAACGGCCAGGAGGACTGCGCCGGGTCGCCGACGATCGTCCAGGTGGCCATCCGGGCCCGGCGGCCGATCATCCGCCACTGCATCGGGGTGAGGTCCTGCGCCTCGTCCACGATGATGTGCGCGTACTCCCTGCGCTCGACCGGCTGGCGGTCGCGCTGGCGGGTGGAGCGGTCGGCGAAGGTGGTGACCTCCTCCAGGCCGCTCAGCAGGTCCACCGCGTCCACCTCGCGGACCTTCGGGCGGGCCGGCTCGCCCAGCAGCACCTGGAGCTCGTCGATCAGCGCGACGTCGTGCGCGGACAGCGCGCCCGCACCCTCCGCGGACAGGTGGCGCCAGGAGGCGGCCAGCAGCCTGGCCTCGTCCGGGGTGACGGCGCGGCGGGCGATCCGGTTGGTGTGCCGGTGCTGCCGCAGCGTGCCGAGCACCCGGCGCGGGCTCAGCGCCGGCCACCAGGCGTCCAGGAAGTCCAGGAACGACGCCTCGTCCGAAACGTACTCGTCGAAGGACTCCTTCTCCTCCTGGCGCTGCTCGCGGGCGTAGTGGTCGGCGGGCTTCGGCAGGTCCCTGGTGGCCTGCTGCCACAGGGCGTCCAGCAGCAGCCGGCGGGCCCGCGGACGCAGCAGGTTCAGCGGGGTGCCGCCGGAGCCCACCACGTTGCCGCGCACGGCCTTCAGCCGGGAGGCGTCCAGCTTCAGCACCTCGCCGCGGGCGACGACCTTCAGCTCCTGCGGCGCGCCCAGCTCCAGCGCCGCGCGGGCGGCCCGGCGCAGCAGTTGCACCATTCGGCCCGAGCCCTTGACCCGGGCCGCCTCGGGAGTGTCGTAGGTGCCGGCCTCGACGCCGTCCACCAGCGAGCCGACCGCCCGGATGGCGACCTGGCCCTCCTCGCCCAGCGCGGGCAGCACGCCCTCGGTGTAGGACACCAGCAGCGGGGTCGGCGAGACCACCAGGATGCCCCCGGCGTAGCGGCGGCGGTCCTGGTAGAGCAGGTAGGCGGCGCGGTGCAGGGCGACGGCGGTCTTGCCGGTGCCGGGGCCGCCGGTGACCAGGGTGGCGCCCGCGGCGGCGGCACGGATCACCTCGTCCTGCTCCTTCTGGATGGAGGAGACGATGTCGCGCATCGAGTGGCTGCGGGCGCGGCCCAGCGAGGCCATCAGCGCACCGTCGCCGACCACGGCCAGCTCCTCGCCGTCCAGGGTCGGGGCGAGGTCCGGACGCAGCAGGTCGTCCTCGACGCCGATCACCTTGCGGCCCTTGGATCGGATCACCCGGCGACGGATCACCCGGCCCGGTTCGACCGGGGTGGCGCGGTAGAAGGGGGCGGCGGCGGGCGCGCGCCAGTCGATCACCAGCGGGCCGTACTCGGCGTCCAGCACGCCCAGTCGGCCGATGTGGAGGGTCTCGGCGACGGCCGGGTCGGCCGGGTCGAGCGGGGTGTCCGACGGGATCCCGTGCTCCTCCGGGGCGTCCGCCCGCTGGAGGTCGATCCGGCCGAACAGGAAGTCCTCGAACTCGCTGTTCAGTCGGTGGAGGTGGGCGCCGGCACGGTAGACCTGGGCGTCGCGTTCGGCGAGCGCGCCGGGGGTTCCGACCTGGACCCGCTTGGCGGCGTCCTCCAGGATGTACTCGGCCTCGGCGAGCTTCTCCTCCAACCGGTGGTAGACGGTGTCGAGGTGCTGCTGCTCACCGGCGATCTCGCGCGCGCGGACGGTCTCGTGGTCGGTGGCGGGGGTGGTGGGCGTGTTGCTCTGCATGGCCTCGGTGGTTGCGGCGGAATCCCGCTCCGGAAAACGAGCGGACGGATGATCCTACGCCGCCACCCCCGGGCCGCGCTGCTCCGGAACGTACAAAAATCGAAGGGCCGTCCTCCGCGGAGCGGAGGGCGGGGCCTGGGGTGCAAAATGGGGGGGGGTGTTTGCGGGGATGGAAACCCGGGGCCCGGGTGTTTTTTAAAG